>JAIMAD010000238.1 GCA_023512145.1 Bacillus sp. (in: firmicutes)
GGATAGAGAACTAAACTGAAACCCTATGTTCCTAACAGTTAAAAATTAATTCAAAATAGTAATCACTCATTCGATGAGACTGTCGATTACTATTATGTTTTATGATTTATCTGAATATTTTAATAGTTACAACATCTTTTAATGCAAATAATAGTATTGTAATATATCTAAATATTCGTATATAATACTACCAATAAAGACATTTGTTTTTATGGGGTGGAATCCATTGGAAATAGATATCCACCGATGAAGTAAATCTTCCAGATCACTATTTAATTAGAAATGACTGCTATTGGATGAACCTTTGGAGAGACTCTTAAAGAGCATTGATGGAGAAGATCGCAAGGCTGAATTCTAGGTAAAGGGAATGTGGAATAAATCTAAAAAAAGTCAACTAAAAATAGTGGGGGAACATCTATGAAAAGTCTATGGAAAAAGTGGAGTCAATTAAGTTTGGTAAAACAAATAATTATAGGGTTGATAATTGGTATTATCCTGGCTGTAACGATTCCTGATGTAGCAAAACCAGTTGTAATTTTAGGATCATTATTTGTAGGTGCATTGAAAGCAATCGCACCTGTATTAGTACTCTTCTTAGTTATGTCTGCTATCGCCCAACACAAACCTGGTCACAGAACAAATATGAAAACCATAATCGTCCTTTATCTTTTAGGTACATTTTTAGCTGGCCTTATAGCGGTTATTGTCAGCTTTATGTTTCCCGTAACCTTGACACTTGCAACAGGCTCTGAGGATTTGTCGGCTCCTGGGGGTATTGTCGAAGTTCTCAAAACCTTATTGCTGAACGTTGTCGATAACCCAGTGAAAGCCATTTATAATGCGAACTATATCGGTATTTTAGCTTGGGCGGTCCTTCTTGGTTTGGCATTAAAAAATGCCGCTGATACGACAAAAACGATGATTTCTAATTTTTCAGATGCTGTATCCAAAATGGTTACATGGGTTATCGGTTTTGCGCCATTAGGAATCATGGGTCTAGTATTTGAATCTATTACGACAAATGGAATTGAGTCTTTACTAAGCTATGGAAAATTACTTGCAGTATTGATTGGTTGCATGGTCTTTGTGGCCCTTGTTGTCAATCCAATCATTGTGTTCGTGGTTATTCGCCAAAACCCATACCCACTTGTATTTAAGTGCTTAAAGGAAAGCGGTATTACGGCGTTCTTTACACGGAGTTCAGCTTCAAATATTCCTGTAAATATGAGATTATGTGAAAATTTAGGTTTGAATAAAGATACTTATTCGGTATCCATTCCATTAGGTGCAACCATCAATATGGCTGGTGCCGCTGTTACTATTTCTGTATTGACACTTGCTGCGGTTCATACACTAGGCATTCAAGTGGACATACCTACTGCATTAATTCTCAGTGTACTGGCAGCTGTATGTGCTTGCGGTGCTTCAGGGGTTGCTGGTGGTTCTCTACTACTGATTCCTCTAGCATGCAGCTTATTCGGAATTCCAGATGATGTTGCGATGAAGGTAGTTGGTGTAGGCTTTATCATCGGTGTTTTACAAGACTCTTTTGAAACTGCACTTAACTCATCCACAGACGTACTTTTCACAGCAGCAGCAGAATTTAAAGAGTGGCGTAAAGAAGGAAAGAAAATAGATATAAAAAAAGTAGCGTAAAGAAATTTTCTATCTCTATTATTGAACTACACCCCAATTGTTAATTATGACTAACAATTGGGGTGTAGTTTTTTTTATGTCCAATTTCACATGTTGTTGGAAAGCATTATTTACCGCCTATTCTAGTACTCGAAGCTTAACAAATCCTACTAGTTTTTGTGTATTAGAAATCACTAGGATCAGTCATATTAGGACTGAGCCTTTGTGTATCTTTGAAAGAAAACCTTTCATTTAGATAGGCTCTTTTAATTAAGGAATATTGGATTACACCTGCCTCAATTTTAGGATAGTTTGAATTTAACAAATTAAGTAAACAAGGTACAATCATTTTGATTATTAATACAATAGACTATGTTATTTGTTTAGAAAAAGGAGTGGAGAAAAATGAATGAAGAACTTCAGAAGTTAATAAACAATTTGATTCAAATTGAACATGTTTCATCAACCCTTTACTTAGCAATGTCTGCATATTTGGGGAAATTAAATTTCATAGGTATGGCCAATTGGTTGCGTTTACAATCAGAGGAAGAGAGGACACATATGTTGACCTTGATTGATTATGTTGTTGATAAGGATGGAACTGTCCAATTAAATAATGTCCCATCCCAACCAAGTGACTTTGGAACACCTTTAGAAACGTTTCAAAAAGTGCTGGCTCATGAACAGTTTGTCACAAATGCTTATCGCCAAGCCTTTACCTATGTTACTCAAGTAGATCCACAGGCAGCAGTGATCATACAAGATTTTTTAAGAGAACAAATAGATGAAGAAGCCCAGGCACAAAAAATTGTTACCCGTCTAACGTTAGCAGGAAATAATCCGTCTGCACTTTTATTAGTAGACCAAGAACTAGGGCAAAGAAAAAATGGTGCTGGTGCACCTGTTACTGGTTGAAAATTGAGTTAAAAAGAATAAATAACCATTTCTTCATAAGTACACTTTTGCTTCATATTGCATAGCGCACGTTGTTAAAATAGTATAAGAATACAACCTCCATTTATTGAGAATGGAGGTATCATTTTTTCATACATAATTTTGAAAAGTCTTTTAAGTGAAAAAAATGCATAAAAATTACGAAACTTCCGTTCCAACAGCTGATTTTAGGAAGAAGTTGCAAACCATGGATTTTACTTTATTTACAGAACAATTATTACTTTTTAAAAGCTGTTTTTGAGTCAAAAAATACAACTAGGCAAAAATACCAAGTTTTAAAGTAAATTTTCAAAAATTTTCACATTTGAATATCAATCAATTTACCAGACGGGGTATAATGAAGTAGAACTAAATGAAAGGAGAAATGAATATGCGAAAACCAAAATACATAGTGGTCTTGTTTTTAATTATGGTTATTATGGCCGTGATAGTAGGCTGCTCTAACAACAAAGCCCTCCTTGATGATAATGGGAAAGAGGTTTCACTAGAAAACAAGGACAACCCTACTCTTATCTTTTTCTTTACGGGAAATACTTGAGACTACTGCAAATCGCAGCTGGTCGAGCTGCAAAAGAATAAAGAACTTTTTGCTAATTTTCCTGGGGACGTTTACGCTCTAAGTGCCTCTGCACCAGAAGATCACAAGGAACTAAAGAAAGAATTGGGTTTGGATTTTACCCTTCTCTCAGATAAGTATCTTACCTTGATTGAAGAAGCAAAACTTAAGGATCCAGGCGAATTAAAATCAGTAAGAGGTTTTGCGATTCTTGACAAAGATGGTAAGGTGATAGATTCCAAACAGATTGATCCTTTTGGAGATCAAGTTGCTGAAATCATTACATTCGCTACAGAAAAAGCTGCACAGCAATAATATTGATAATAATAGACTTCATGCTTATGCGGGAGTCTATTTTCTATTCAATAAATCATTATATTTTCAAAATAGTATTGGGGTCTTTTCATAGTCATTTTTTATTTTATGAAGGGGAGGAGAATCTGTAATGGAAATAAAAGTTAATAGGAAAAGGAAAGCACGAAACATAACGGTGCTAAGTCTGGCCTCATTTATTTTGCTGTTTTCAATTAGTTCAATGATTGTCTCCAAAATTGTTTACGACAACCAATTCCCTAGATATGACAAACCGGAATTTTCAGGCTACCTCAGTTATAGTGATGTGGACGGATATGATCGTACAGTAGTTGAATTTGAGTCCGGAAAAAATACTTTGACAGGTAATTTATACGGTGAAGAAAACGAGAAGGGTCTGGTTATTATTGTCCATGGACTTGGAGGCGGGGCAGAAAGGTATTTGGCGGAGACCATGTATTTTGTTGATAACGGTTGGCGCGTCTTCTCTTTTGACTGTACTGGAAGCTATGAGAGCGAGGGAGAAAGTACAGTCGGGCTTCCACAATCCGTACTAGATTTAGATGCGGCTTTGGCTTACATAGAAAGCAATAACACCTTGAACGATTTGCCACTTATGCTTTACGGACACAGCTGGGGTGGTTACGCCGTTCCTGCTATTTTGAATTACAATTACGATATTACGGCAGTCGCAAGCATATCGGGATTTAATTCGCCTAAGGAATTGCTGTTCGAACAGTCAAAAAACATGATAGGATTATTTACCTATGTAGAGTATCCTTTTGAATGGGCATACCAGACCATGCTTTTTGGAAGTACTGCCCGGATTACGGCTGTCGACGGAATTAATAGCACAGATACTGCAGTCATGATTATCCATGGGGACGAAGATGAAGAAATATTATATGATGGTGCAGGCATCATAGCACATAAGGATGAAATAACAAATCCAAATGTGATTTATAAAACGTACAGTGCCAAAAACCATAATGGGCATAACAATTTATTTGTATCGGACGCAACAAGTAAATATAATAACGAAAAAAACAAAGAATATAAAGAACTATATGATAGCTACAATGAGAGCATACCTGATGATATTAAAGCCGAGTATTATGAGGGTGTTGATAAATTTCAAACAAAGGAACTGGACGTTGAGTTTATGAATGAAATCAATCGTTTTTATGAAGGTAATTTAAGAAATTAAGTTAAATAAAAGTATAAGAATGCCTCATACTGAGACATTCGGGTGTTTTTAAATCATAGTAGGTTTGCTCTTTCGTGAGTTCTGTCGACAAAAATACTTAGGCTTGGGATCAGTGCTGTTAAGTTTTTGTTTTTGTTTCAAACCACACCCTCATGGTAAAATGTTCTTATCCGGAAGCAAAGGCCACAAGCTTTACTGGATGTTTATCTTGTACTGCCGTAATGATGATTGGTTAAATGGTTTTAGGGTATGTTCAAATAAAGTCGGTAGGCAATACACAGGAAATACCTTCTCTAACCCGTACAGTCAACCATATCGTAAAAAGTGTAACAATCAAAGAATACAAGTAAATAACATTTTAATAGCATAAAAGTGGAGGGGCTCACTTAAAACCCTCTTCACGTTTGCATTATTAACCGAGGTGGAAGAAAATGACGAAATTTATTTTTGCAGAAAAGTTTTTTCTTGAAGAAGAGGTAACAGGCCCAGGTTATCTGGAAATCAACGATGGGAAGTTCGGGGCCTTTTCTGAAGTCTTGCCCAATGAAACAGCGGAAGTCATTGATTATTCGGGGCAATGGATTGCTCCTGGGTTAGTGGACACGCACATTCATGGCTTTAAGAATCACGATATCATGGACAATGATTTTGAAGGATTGAAGGTGATTTCCGAAGGGTTGTTATCTTGTGGAGTGACCTCCTTTCTGCCGACTACGTTAACTTCTTCAACAGAATTGTTGAATAACGTTGTTGAAATGATTGGTGCTAATTACAGCAAAGTGGAAGGTGCAAAAATAAAAGGCATCTTTTTGGAAGGACCCTTTTTTACTGAGAAATATAAAGGTGCACAAAACACCAAATACTTTGGTGATCCTTCCATCGATACGCTAAAAAAATGGCAGGAACTTTCTAATAAATTTATCAAAAAAATAGCGATTGCTCCTGAAAGAAAAGGGGTAGCCGAATTTGTTGAATATGCCGTCAATGATGACATTGCGGTTGCCTTAGCCCATAGTGATGCGACATATGATGAGGCAAAACAAGCAGTTGAAAAAGGAGCGACCATTTTTATTCATACGTTCAATGGGATGAGCCCATTACACCATCGTGAACCGGGGATGGTCGGTGCAGCAATGAATCTAAAAGATGTTTTTGCCGAAATTATTTGTGATGGGCATCATGCACATCCCGCTGCCGCAAATATTTTAATGAATGTCCGGGGCAGAAAGGAAACTGTTCTGGTGACTGATTGTATGATGGCAGGAGGCATGGCGGAAGGTCACTATCAACTAGGGGAATTCCCTGTGGAGGTTAAAGATGGTGCGGCTCGGTTGGAAAGTGGAAATTTAGCGGGCAGTATTCTGCAACTGAAAGATGCCGTTAAAAATGTTGTTGAATGGGGGATTGCCACACCTGCGGAAGCCATCTATATGGCGAGTACGGCACCGGCTAAAAGTGTTCAGAGGGATGACGAATGTGGGAAAATTGCTGCTGGGATCGCTGCTGACTTTATTGTTTTGAATCCAGCGCTAGATTTACTAGCGACATACCTTGATGGTGTCTGCCGTTATCAAGCTTAAACAGCAAACCAAGAACTAATAACAACTAAAAGATAAAAAAGAAATAACTTCAATATGATTTTGAGGTTATTTCTTTTTTGTGAATCCGCTGGGTAAACTTTGCGGATTACCAAGTGCCAGTCTATTCATGTTATCTGTTTTGTAATCGGATTATCATACAGTGTTTGTTCCTTTTTAACCGAAAGGTGCTTTAATTTCAACGTTATGTTGAGTAGTGGTTTTCCAGAATTTTTTGTGATAAGGGGCTTGATATTTGATGAAACGGATTATGGTGATTGGAATTTCAGCCGGTGTTGGGAAGTCAACATTTGCACGAAAATTAGGTGAAGCCTTAGGTATTAATGTTTATCATTTGGATGTTTTATATTGGAAGCCTAATTGGGTGGAGGCTTCAAATGAGGAATTTTCAAGAGCCCAGCAGGGAATTGTAATTCAAAATCAATGGATAATAGAAGGAAATTACAATAACACCTTCGAGATTCGTGAAGAACATGCTGATACGATTATCTATTTAGAGCTTCCGCTATATATATGTCTCTATCGTGTTATTAAACGAAGGATAACGAATAGTGGGAAAACACGACCTGATATGGGTGTGGGGTGTAAAGAAAAAATTGATTGGGACTTTATAAAATTTATATGCACTACTTATTATCCTCGAAAAAGAAAAACGGCTGAACGATTACATGCCCTCCAGGCGTTAGACACTAAAAAGGTTATTATTGTGTTGAAAGGTAAACAGGAAATTAATTCTTACTTAAAGAATTTTAAAATGATGGGGAAGTAAATCCAAGTTTTTGACACTTTAATTAATGTAATAAATACAGCATTTATCACTTATTTCAATAGATCTATCAACTTGCCGAGAGTACCCCTTCTTCAAGCGGAGATAGTCGGTAAGGAGG
>JAIMAD010000239.1 GCA_023512145.1 Bacillus sp. (in: firmicutes)
CAGGAGGGCAGCCATGTCGGATTGGCAGTGGAAGGAAAGGGAGGGAAAACGGAGAAAATAAAGATACAGCCGAAAACTCATGCTGCCATATTTGAATACTGTAACCAACATGACAGCGACACGGTATTCCTCAACCAGTACGGAAAACAAATGAGTACCCAGGCCGTGTGGCGCATTGTAGAGAAATATGTAGCCAGGGCGGGGATAAAAAAGAAGATAACCCCTCACTCTCTACGGCATACGTTTGTTACGCTGGCCATAGACGGAGGGGCTAAGCTACATAAAGTGCAGACGGCGGCCAGGCACGCCGACCCAAAGACGACGATGAGGTATTACAGGAATAGGGATAATATGGAGGATAATGCGGTGGATTATATCGAGCTGTCATTACCTTTTTCAAAGATTCCAGGAAAAAGTTTAACAATCAATATTTAAAGATAGGCCAAGCTGTACCCATAATTTCAGTTACTATCTTCAATTTTCAATACCTGGTACTGTACAATATTTTTTACCCATTTATAAGGTAAATGCTTTAAAATTGATTTAAAAAAACTATAGATCAATGTTACAAAATATTTGGTAAAATGTTTGATGATGGGAAAATAGATTTTCTTCATAGATTGTGCCCTTCATGAGCATAGGGGGTTTACAATATTTCTTCACTAAAAATTTTGAGGGGTAAAAAATGAAAATACTTCAAGGTATTACTGAAAATGACAAACTTAGGATCACGGATTCCTGTATAATATTGGGTGATGCAAAAAGAGTATTAAAAGCATTCCCAAACAAATTTATTCAATGCACTGTCTGCTCGCCACCTTATTGGGGTCTTAGAGATTATGGTATAGATAACCAAATTGGGGCAGAAGAAAAATTGAACGACTACATAAACAACTTAACTGAAATATTTAGGGAGGTTAGAAGAGTTACTAAAGATGACGGATTACTTTGGTTAAACATTGGTGATTCCTACACCAGTGGTAATAGAAAATACCGCGCTCCAGATCGAAAAACTGACTCAAGAACCAATGTTAGAGCAATGTCATATAGACCTGACACGCCAGAAGGTTTAAAACCAAAAGATTTAATTGGTATCCCTTGGAGAGTAGCTTTTTCATTACAAAGTGATGGCTGGTACTTAAGATCTGAAATAATTTGGAACAAGCCTAATTGTATTCCTGAAAGTGTTAAAGATAGACCAACAAAATGCCACGAACATATATTTCTTTTTAGCAAATCGGAAAAGTATTATTATGATTACCAATCAATTAAAGAGAAAAGTGAAACAGGTAATTATCGAAACAAAAGAACTGTTTGGAATGTTAATACCCAGCCTTTTAAGGATGCTCATTTTGCTACTTTTCCCCCGGAATTAATAACACCGTGCATAATAAGTGGAAGCAGAATAAATGAATTTGTGTTAGACCCTTTTTTCGGTTCAGGCACAGTTGGAGTAGTTTGCAAAGAACTGAACCGAAGATTTATTGGAATTGAAATAAATCCTGCCTATATTCAAATGGCAAGAGATAGAATTAATGAATATGAAAAGAAAGAAGGAGCCAAATGCAATGAAATTTAAGACTCCACTACCTGACACACAAATCAGTTTTTATCAAAGATTAGAAGAATTAAAGCAAAGCATGCTTCAGGAAGCTCTATTCAAAACTGTAAAAAAGGCCGATATAAGAATAATTGACAAGGAATTAAGAGATCTTGTGACAAATGATGACTTGCAAATGTTAGCAGAACATGGAATAAGAGGAGAAGTAATGTTTGCCGTTCCATATCTTCTTAAACTTAACCCTCGTTTACTTGGTTATTATAGATTACTCCTCGGTTTACCACAAAAATCTTTCTATTCAGGAGAACGCGGTTTAGGGTTTGGTATTTTCAGCAGTATGGAATCTAAAGGAATTATTTCGGATAAACAGATAGATTTGTTAATTGAATGCTGCAAAGCATTAAATGCTAGTGCTTCATTATTATTAAACTCTATAAAAAGAACGTCAATTTCTAGCGTACTTATCAGGGATTTGACATTGCTAACTCTTGGCCCCCAGTTAAGAGGTGGAAGAAACAATGATCTCGGCACAGCAGCAACAAAAATGGTTTTTGAAATAATTAGAGATATAGTTAAAAACTCCATCACTTCTTCGTCAGATACTAAAATTATACTAAACAACGCTGCGGGGAGAGAAACAATTATTGAATTCGCTTCCGATCCAGATATTATTATAAGAGAAAAATTGAAATCTGGCAAACATAAAAATTGGATTGCCATTGAAATTAAAGGAGGAACAGATGTCGCTAATGCCCATAACCGATTGGGTGAAGCAGAAAAAAGCCACCAAAAGGCAAAGTTAAATGGTTATACTGAATGCTGGACGCTATTAGGGGCTAATGTTGACTTAGCTGTGGCAAGTAATGAATCTCCTACTACTGATAAATTCTACTATATATCAAATTTAATAGATAAAAATAGTCTTGAATATGGCGATTTTAAAGAAAACATAATAGCTTTAACTGGATTAAGTGATTAATATTTTCTGTGCTCTTTATCGTACACAATTTACCTAGGAGTACCAATTTTGATAAATATGACTCGTGCGAAAAAAATGTCTCCTCACTCTTCGGAAAATAACATAAGGCCAACTTGATAAAGCCGCTGGTACATCAAGAGCTACAATGAGCAGCCATTTATTTATTCTTAGCTCCAATTACTTGGGACTAATGCGTTTCCATTCCTCCATCTCTCAATTACAGCTGATTCAAAGCGTTCATCTACTAAGTCAGCATGGTCAGTAATAATCACTTGTAATTCAGGTGCTAAACTTTCAACAACGTCTAATATTAAGTGAAACATTTTTATAATTGATTGTCGATCTTTATCATTAAGATTATTCAGAGAACCTGTTTTCTTAGTAATATTGTCGCTGGGATAATATACTTGAGATGGTTGATCAAAGAATATAAATCTAGGAACCGGACGAGAATATCGACAAAAGATCTGGTGTAAAGCTAAATAAGATACAATGTGATAACCTACCCAATTCTCACCGCTTCCCATGTTTTTTAAAGGAATAGGACGATCTTCTCTGTCGGCAACAACAGTAGCACGTTTTATATCCAATCTAATTGGGTTTTCACTATGTTCTAAATTTAATCTGCGAGCCCATTCTGTCATTTGGATTCCGATACGATTTAAAATAGACGTTAGCCTTTCTTCTTTTTCTTCAAGGTCTAGTTCACGCTCTAATGCTCTTACTTGGTCTTGGATGTCGTTAACCTTCTTTCGAAGTTCTGACAAATTGTCCGTGAGATCAATGCTTTCTAACCATAAGCTTATTCGTCCAACTACTCTCCCACGTCGGGCATTTAAATCTTTAAGCTTTATAGCAGCATCTTTTTCCTTTAATATTCCTTCTATTGCCTCATTTTTCTTTCTAATGTTATAAATAATTCCCTCTCTTTCTTTTTCTAAGTTCTCTATGTATTCTCTTAACCTTGGCCGCTCTCTGTAGGTTATTTCTAAATTTGATTTTACCTTATCGAGAGCATTTCGAATAGCAGTCACTGAAGGAACTGGAATTTCCATACGCTGATTGCATATTGGGCAAATATCTGGATTATTGCAATCTGATTCAAAAAGACCTATTGATTCAAGCCTCAACTCCTGTTGTTTTACCTCTGAAGCATAGCCCTCAGCCTCTTGCGCAAAAACTTTAGCGGCATGAATGACATCAGATTTCTCATTTAGTTCAATTTGTAAATTTTTAACTTCTTCTTGTAATTGCGTAAGATCATCAGTACCAGGATACGCCACTTGCTCAGGCGTCCATTGGATAACTTTCTGAAAAAGATTGTAAAAATCTTGAAGTTCTAAAGGAGTTTCTCCTTGTGGTAAGAGACCCACTTGACGTGCTTCTGTAAGCAAACCTATTGCTTTTGATACCCCTTCCCCTTTAATAAGCTCAGCTTCCCTTAATGCTCGTTCAGCTACTTTTAATTCACGTTGTGCACGTACTAATTCCTGTTCTAATGCTAAACGATCTTCTTTAATCGCTCCTAAAAAATATGGTAAGGTATCCTTTATTGCTTGTGAAACAAAACTATCTTCTTGTCTATGAAACAAAATCCTTTTACTAGCAATTTCATCCTGTTGCTGAAAACATAATAATAAACCATGCCTTATATTAGCTTCTAAAGGCTTACGTGTCTGCCCTTGGGCTGGTACGTGTAAGTTAGGCGATATCCCGATTTTATTATTTAGGAATTCAATAACGGCATCTATAGTTGTATTTGGCTCTAATAGTGCGCTATCTGGGCTAACTAAAGCATCTCCTTGTATTAAATAAGCACGATTAGTTGTAGACCTATTATGTGGAGGGTTTTCCCTAGCAATAAAAACTTGCCCAGAGGGAAATTGAATCAGTAATCCAAACCAAGCTACTGTTTCACGTATTTTTCCTTCTGGTATATTACAATTACTACTACCAAGACAATAATCTACTATGTCAATGAGGGCGGATTTCCCAGTTGTAGATTCTCCGGTAATTATGCTTGCTTTTCCAAGTTTAAATGGCAAAATTCTCTTCTGCCCACTACGACTATAAAGAACTATTTCAGTTATTTGCATATTAAGGTTTTACCCCCCACATGGCAAAAATCGTTGTTAAGCTCCCGGAACGGGCTAACCAACGTCCTATAATTTGAGCCTTATGGAAACAATCCAATATTTCTTCGTCATCTATATCCGAATTATTTCGGCATTTATAATTCCTTATAACTATACCTCCTTGCTCATCTAACTTTATAGCTTCAGCTTTCAGAAGAAAAGCAAGTGTCTCTTTAGTTATAGGAGCTAATAGCCTTGCTCGATCAGCAAACCCGATTTTTACATACTGGTTTTCTTGAAGCCATGCGTGCATATGTAAACGAGCTTTTCTTGGTATACTCTCCCTCGTTCTGCGGTGAAGAACAATTGGAAGGACTAAAAAAGAAAGAATGTAAGGAAATGTGTATGAAATTGTTTTATGATAACTTTTTATACAGATGCATATTAATTCTCCACAAAATGCAGGATTCAAAAGAAAGGCAATTTCTTTAGGGCGCTCTTGCCAAGGAATCATATATAAAAAAATGCCTCCTTTCCTCCTAATAATAAGTGTTTGAGGCGATTAACATAATCTGGATGCCAACCCACATTAAGTTCATTTGACAATATATGATAACTACCTCGCATTATGTATGATTCTGTACACTTTGGTCGTATATGAATATTAAAACTTCTATCGACCATGTTAAATAAAGCTTTACCTTCTTTTTGCATCTCTTCCTCAGTGGGATTCTCACCTAGATCTTCTTTCATAATTAAAAAGACTCTCCGCCATTCGTCTATAAGACGGCGCTCATATTTTTCAAGTTCATCAACTAGAAGTAATTCTTCTCTTACCCATCTTGAACGTTGCATATATGCTTTGTAGTAATCGCTAATTGCAATTTGAATGCGTGGTTGGCTGAGTAATATCAACCTTAATTGTTTAATAAATACTCTTTCATTTTCCTGTAGTTCTGATTCACTTGGTGTAATAGAGTCAAAATAATCAATTGGCAGATTATCTTGTCGAAAAGTTTCTGAAATATTGTTTATCTGTGTGGCTAACTCAATATATGAGATTGTATCTTTGTTATTATTAGTAAGCTGCCTAATAACCCTGTCAAACCACCAACCCTCTAAACGTTCATATAACGCATTAATAAATTGCGGTCTAGAGGCTAAAAACAGCTTCTTGTGTATCTTATTGCGGATATCTTTTATATTCGGCGAGCTATCAAGAATATAGATGTTATTTAGCAACTCACGTTGCTTATTTTTGCCGAGCTGAAGAAAAGTTATATAGGCTTGTTCATTCTTTTTATTTTTTGAGGTAGATGCTACTTTGCAAAGAATATCTAAAGCAGCATTGGTATTTCTACTTTGTGAAGTATGTGGTCTTAAATAACTAGTAGCGGAGCAATTTGACGTTTTTTCTGTTGTTATTATCATAAAAATTGTTTCATTAGGCTTATACTTGCCTTCTAAAATGCCAGTACACCAAATCCTTAAACTCTTCCAAAGATCAACACTTGAATCTGTCAGTGATCCTGGTGTAATGTGGTGTTTAGTTTGTAGGAGTTCTTTCGCAGTACCATTTTTTGCAAAAACAATATCATCAAGGCTCTCTATTGATAACTCCAAATTTGGCTCATCCATACCAACTGTTAATAATAAATAGAGAGCATAACGAACTTGATAATAATAACCTAACGCAGAGGAGTCAGCTGAAAATCTATCCGTCAAACTAACCGCCTCCTGATACTAAAAGAATAAAATTTCTTAAGCCCAATAGTTAAACTACCTGAGCAACTCTTTTTTTATTGTTTTTCCAACTCGATTAATTCTCCTTCTTCCTTTGTTCCTGGCTTTCCGCCAATCCCCCAAGACATGCCTTCCCCAGTTCAGTGGCCAATTCAATAATTCTCCATTTTCCGGATCGTTTCCTGCCGTAATTCCTTATGCACTTTATTAACCCACTCCTGGCGATTCCAGCCGGGTGTTACTTTTGTCGTTCATTACCGAATTTCCACATTTCAGGCTTCAAATTTCAGGTTTTATTCTATTTGGTTGACATATAATATAAGAAATTATATTATTTGGTTAATCACCGACGACATTTCGTGTTACGCACAGGCAAAAGAGCAACTTGCCCAGGGTTGCTCTTTTGCTGTTCTCCTATCCGTTTTCCCTCTTTCCCTTGGCGGCTTTTTTCTTCTTCTCCGTGATTAACTCCCCCAGTTCTCCAGCCAACTGGCTGATACGTTTTTCTTTCTCGTTTTCAGGCAGTGCAGATTCCTTGACCTGCTCCATTTCATTGATGATTTTTCGCTTTCTCTCGTCCATTCCCATACCCCTGAGAGTATTTTACAATATAAACCATATTTCGGGAGAACTTTTTATCCATTAAATTAAAGGTTTCAGGCATAGAAATTCCGGTTTCAGACCACTTCAATTTTTTGTGTTTCACTTTTATTCCAGACAAACCAGGCATAGGCCGCTGCATCGGTTTTACCGCCGGTAAACGATGGACGCTCACTCAGCACATAC
>JAIMAD010000240.1 GCA_023512145.1 Bacillus sp. (in: firmicutes)
CACGATGACCACGAGGGCCTCGAGGACCACGAAGAACGATAACTTTACATTTCTTCTTATTTTTCTTGCCACAATGTCCGCATTTGAAGATTTCCTCACGCTTAGTTGAGGATGTAGTAACACATGTGTCAGATGAAGAACATTCATCACAAGTGCTGGTGCTAGTATTACAGCTAGATGAAATAAGTTCACTGCAAGATTTCTTCTTTCCGCATTTATCGCAGATTACGATCTCAGTTGAAGAACTGCATGAAGTTTCGCTAAAGTCACTGCTGCTACTAGAACAGTTAGAGGAAAAAGAATCAGAGTCTGATTCTGAGGAAATACTGATTGAAAGTAGAGAACTTGAGCTCATTGTTTTTGATATAAAGCTTGAAAAAATATTCACAAAAAAATTGTAATCTTCTAATCTTCGAAAATATATGTAATCTCCAAAACTTATATTTTTTAAGATATTCCATTTAAATAGAATATTTCAAAATACTCTAGATTTCCTTGAATTATTAAATGTTCTTTGTATGTATTAAAATTTATTGAAAAGTAAATATAGTAATCGATTTTTATAAGTTGTTATCTAAAAAAGTCAAGATTTAAAATTTTTATATCCGATAGTACTATTAGCTTGGATAAATTTTAGATACAATTATAATACTACATATTTTGTGAATATTAAGTTTATCTCAATTAAAGCTATCAATATATCAGTAAAAGATCTTGTTAATAAACTCCTAAATATTTGAGTTTCTACACTTAAATATTTTAGTATTAATGATAAAATGTTCTCTATTAATGCTTCCATTTCTTATTACACGCTACACAAGTGTAAAAGATTGTCATTGGCTCATCTGCCGATCGGACTTGCTTTTCAACATAAATAATTTCGTTGCTACCACAGCGAGGACATTTGATAGAACCAGGAGTAACTTCGACCTTAGATCGAAGAATTTCCAAGTCGATCATTTGTTTCTCATGAGCGGGTCTCATAAGTGGAGAATTGAAAATTATATCACTTGAAGAATTTACACGCCTTAAAAATTCTAGTGTTTCTGAATATCCCATATTAAAAAGCAATCCTACAACCTCAAACAAAGTATTCCGATCCTGTAATGTTAAAATAGGTTCTCCATTTGGATAGGTCAAACTCTCAAGCTCTCTCAAATCTAAGGATGTAAGAAGTGTCATTGGAATGTTTTGTTGAACTAATTCTGCTTGTTCAAGTGAAAGCTGTGGAGTTGCATTCTTTAATGTCAATAGAAGATCTTTAAATTTGGTTATATTCTCATCATCAGTCGGAGGACTCCGAAGAAACTCCAGTAATTGAGTGGCCTGTTCGGTAGTAAGTGGGTATGGATTTAGATTAGTTAACAACAAGAATAAACGCTTAGCTTTTTCAATATCAAATTGTTGAGGATTTTCCAAAGAAATTGGTATATACATTGTAACGAGCTCTGTTTGATCAGGTGGTAGTGTATTTTGATTCTTAACAAGCTCATTCAAAAGATTTATTAGATCTTCCGCTTGCTCTGTAGTCGTCGGTGGTGTTTGTAGATATTGTAAAAGTCGATTTCTAGAAGCTTCTGATAGAGGATATGGTGTTAAAGTAGTCAATAATAGGAATAAATTAAGTGACTTTTCTGTGTTTAGTGGTGGCTTATTTAAGACACCAGACAAAACACTCGTTACTGTCTCTGATATACGAGGTAATTGAAAAATTGGTTGTACGCCAAGTCCTGCAGGACTTGGAGGAGCAGGAGGCGGTTTAATACCTCCAAGTGTTGTTGTTCGCTGTCCACGGGCTCTACTGGCTCGAGACATATATTTTTCTAAGGATAACTTATTTTAATAAACTTCAATCAATTAAAAAATCAATTTTCTATATGCATCCAAAATTATATAACCCCTTGTTTCCTAGCCACTCGGGCCTTGACGTTTGGATAGCATCCACCAACCCTGCGTTTGGATAGCATCCATAAAAAAATGATTTAAAAATTTTTGATTTAAATTTTTATCTAAGGAGTTTTTATATTTAGCTACCTTAAAAAAGAATCAGACATGTCCGCCTATGATAGGTACAACGCTATGCGTGTCCCTGAGCTTCGAGAAATTGCAAAGAGTCATGGCATAAGGATACCATCTAAAGCTCTGAAGGCTGATATCATTAAAGCAATTATAGATTATGAATCTGGACAAGTAGCTCAGGGCTCGGCCCCAGCCCCGGCCCTGAGCCCACCAGTTATCTCAACTCCACCTGCTATTCCAACTCCATCAAGTCCTGGAGCTCCAAAAGCACCACCGATTCCAACTCCTAAGAGTACAATCCCCCTTCCTACATCTGGTTCGGTTCCAACTCCTACTCCAGTTGTAACACCAACACCAGCTGTAACTGCATCACCTAAGGGTGTTTCAAGAACGGAAGTTCCACAACGTCTAAATCAGATTAGAGAAAGTGAGATTGAGCCTATCAATCCACAAGCAACTTTTCAAACACGATATTTAGTTCCGAAGACACTTGTTCTTCCCAAGGCGAAGCCACCTCCTGGCGTTCAGATGCTTGGAGGTAAGCCACCAGCCCCATCCGCTAAACCTAGCCCTAAACTAAGTGGAATTTTGAAGCCAGTAGGAACAGTTGCTCTACCGCCACCAGTGCCTGGGCCTAAAATACCTTTACCTCAAGGATCTACAACAATGGAACCTATTCCATTATCACCAGTTCCAGAACAAGTAGAACCACCGCTAGAAAGTGCTCTAGCAGTTGCATATACACCTCAACAACAGGCTCTGAATAATATCAACAATATTCGTATAGAATGGTTAACACCAAATCGGGTTCGGAAACAGGATACGGAAGGACCAAATAAGAAGTTTTATTCTACGGAAGAACAGAAACAAATTGCTAAGGATCTTGGTCTTCATGTTAGTGGAGGAACTAAACAAGACTTGTATAACAGAATTATGGAAAAACTTCAACAAGCTGGTCGAGTATAATTATATATGTCCTTAAAAAATTTAAGGACATATGTGACAAAAATGAATAAAAAACAGGTCACAATTCTTATTTCACAATAAGAATTAAATGGATTTAATTTGGGATGGATCATATTTAGGGCAGATTTCAATAACAGATATTACGGAACTACAAATTGAGACTTCAGTAGATGGTAATGAAATTAGACGAGATCCTAAAGCACGATATTATTTAATCAAGATTAATGGTAAATTGATTGGTCCATGTTTAATGAAAGGTCAACAAAGTTCATTTCCATGTTTAATCGATGAGATTAAGAGTATTTTCAGATTACCTAAATTAGGAACTCATCAAATTAAGATTGGGAATAACTTTTGTGTAATTATTCAAGTCCAGCTAGATTCTAATGGCGCCATTATTGAGGAAGGTACTCTTAAAGATGCTGTTTATGATGGTCCTGAAAATTTACTTTTTCGACGAAAAGTACAAGAAACATTTGCTTTTCGAGAAATTTTAGCAGTCTCGAAAACATGTGAAAAAAGTATTCGACTTCGAACTTCTTGGGATGGGCGTATTTATCCCATTAGTTTTCGAGAACCTGGAATGATATTTCGTTCAAAGAGATCTATCATTCCAAATACGGTTATCAAGAAATGGTTCAATGACGTCACGATTAGTCAAACTATAATTTCCATGATGAAAACACAGAATATGGATTTAGGATCCTATCTTTCAGAATTTCGAACTAAATTAGAAGATATTATCCATCGAGTGGATCGAGATTCTATCTGGATTTCTTCTTTTATTATGGATAGACTACTATCTAGACTTTTAGATACAAATATCAGTTCATTCGAACTTCATGAATCTTCTAGTGAAGACAGTACAGAATCTTCTCCTGATTTATCGTTAATGAAATATAAAGGCAAAACAGATTTTATTGATAAAAACAGATAAAATCAACAAAATAGACATCAAATAAATAATCTAAAAGCTATCGTTCAATGTAACCCTTTAAGAGTTACATGGAGTAATAAAATTATGTGGGTGCCAAAGGAAACATTTTATTATTTACTGGGCTTTTATATATTGGAAAGTAAAAGGAAAGAGGGTTGTCAATTACATATACGGAATGAGGCTAGGTTTTGCTTATTTTTGGGATTTTTTGTATATTATCATTATGTAAATCTGAATTTTGAATCCGAGTCAATGTCCGATTAAAGAATTTATATATATAAAATAAGTGAACAAAGAAGACTTCAAAAAAATATTGATATGTTAAAAAATGATTTTTTATTTCTTGATAATCAAACCCTTAGCTTACCCTATACTAACCAATTCGCGTGTCTAAAATTTATGGTTAGTGATAATTTTTTTAAAGAAAAAGTAAAATCTTGGTCGCACAAAGAAACGAAACAAATGCCAAATACTAACGATGCTAAATTAATGCAACAACCTCCACAAAAGACATTAAAACCTTTCAAGAAAATGCCATTTCATTTCAAAGAACGCAAAACTACCTTTTTACATCGAGTAAAAGATATTGACTGGACTAAAATCCGGCCTGGTCGGGCTGGTGTAATTATTTATACAGATAATCCAAATAGGAAATTCTGTATGGGTATTGATAGAGAGTATGGTGAAATTACAGACTTCGGTGGTGGAGTTTCGTACAAGAAAGATGGAAATGCACTTGAAGGTGCACTGAGGGAATTAAATGAGGAAAGTTTAGGTGTTTTTGGGGAAATTCCTCCTGACTCTTTGAGTAAAAGTATAGTCGTGTATAATGACTCTATCCTTATTGTATTTATTAAAGTACCGACCTTACATATCGACTCTATTATGAAAGCATTTAATGAGAAAGTTCATTTTAAATCGGAAGTATCTTCCCTAATTATGATGTCCGAGAGAGAATTTAGAGATCTTATTCAGTCTAGATTAACACATAAAGGAAAGATGTATAGTCGTGTTCGAGTACTCCTAAATCAAGTCCCTGATTTACTAAAATCACTATAAATTTACATATGGGTTTTAAAACCCATATGTATTTAAATCCTAAAATAATTATCAATGGTTGATTCATCTAATATAGTTTCATCTGTCAATTCCATCCAAACATGAGCTTTCCAATATGATCCTGTGATTTTCCGATTATTATCGATTTTTGGAAATTCTAATGGATATGTCAACGGTTCCTTTTTATGTAACCACTTATGAATATCTGGGAAAAAGTATAGACTTCTTAAATTTTCAAACTCATATCTGCATTCCACGGGTATCAATTGATAAGATATTTTTTGTTCTTTAATCCAATTAAAAATTGATTGATTTTCCTGGTTCATTATGAACTGACCCAGTTTATAGTAGCCATCAAAGTTAACTTCATTCAAAGTATATGGTAAATAGAACTGATCTCTACCTTGTAGAATCCGTTTCGTCAACACTGCTGTCACTTTCTCTTTATTTAATTTAGGTATATAGATATCTGTCATATGTTCAGTACCACCGGTTGGATGTCTACGTTCACTATGATGATTAATATATGTACGATATCTATTAATATTGCGGGATAATCGCAATGCTCTCATCTATTTATAAATATAAATATACATATTATAAAATTTCAATTATTTTCACTCTGGAAGATGTATAAGGAACAATTATTGATACAACCGATAATATTACAAAAAGTGGATGGTATTATCAATATTTAATGTTATATATTACAGAAAATGTGTGTATTAATTCAACTGTGATAACTAATTAGATTATATGATCTAATTAGTATTAATATTATGAACCTGTTGCATATCTACGTAGAGCTTCTACTTTACCTTCTATAAAATCACATCCTGGAATCGACACTAAAACAACATGTTTATTGGTATCTCGTTGAATACCAATAAGTTGAACTAGACATCCACGCACATTGGTTGCACTATGAGGAGAAAAGAAATACATTATAGTATAACCCTCTCTCCGAAGGCGTTCACGAGCTGCCTCTAAATATGGTAGGAAATCTGGATTCGATAGATCCCATTGTTCTTTTTCTCGTTGAATCCATTCTCTCGTAATTCCATATCGAGCTAAATTGGCTAGAGCATTATCATACGCCTCATGCATGGCTACCTTTTTAGTAGTTGCTTCAGCGACACCAATCTCCGTAGGTATTATAATACCTCGATTTGCCAGATAGGCCGATCCAGCAGGGGTTATAGATATAATAAAACGATATCCAATATCTGTTTCCATTTCAGTTGCAATTGGAACTCCCCATCCAAGTTTCTCAAAGAATTCTTTAATTTGAGTTTTGCTTCGACCATAAGCATATGCCAAGTTGAATTGAATGGGATTAAACAGAAAAACTATAAGATTATAAGCATTGATATATCCAAAACCCTCAGTGATTTCATCAGAAACCTCAATAAGAGCACCAAAGAAAGCCTCGAAAACATCCTCTAGAATATTCATATTAACTTTAAGATCTGAAGATCGGATTAATGGCTGAAATCCCATTTTGACAGCTAATTGTCGTTGAAAGACCTTACTCATATATCGATCTTGAAGAGCAGTAATATGTGATGGTTCCAGAGTATTTTTATAACGTCTCATTAAATAACGGACGAAGGATGCTTTTAGGAAAGCATCTCCCAAAATTTCAAGTTTCTCATAATTATCGGTAATCCCTCCATGAATAAAGGATTGATGAGTAAACGCTTTTATCCATGTTTTCATGGCTTCATCACTCAACATCAGTTCTAATTGATCTTCAGGAACAGAAATATCTGTTAAAATTTTTCTGATAGTATTTTTAACACGTGACAACCATGCATTCATATCAAAGGTTTGTGGAGCTTCAGGAGCTGGTGATTTTGATTGGGCGATACGCATACCCTCTTCGGAACGACAGATAGCTAACATAGATTTTCTGAGATCCACAGATTCACATGTAAAACCCTGAACATTTCCCAATTTATAACCTGGTGGTAATTTTATAGCAACAATAGCGGCATTTTTACATCGTTCTAACCATTGTTCAAGAGTGTAAGGACCCATCTGAATTCCTGATCGCTCATAACCAGATTCCGTAGAAATCCACGGAGGATCAATAAAGAGAACAGACCCACCC
>JAIMAD010000241.1 GCA_023512145.1 Bacillus sp. (in: firmicutes)
GCATTATTAAGCGTAATATCATTAATAAATGTATAAAGAGAATTCATCCCTAGTGCAATAGGTTGCCCGATTAGATAATAAATAACGACAAATGAGATAAATGTTGAGATTAACGGAATGATTAATATTGGCACAACTGGTTTGATCATTTTAGGCCAAGGTATTTTTTTAAGTAAGCGAACAAGGAACCCGACGCCAAAACCAACAATAATTGCGCCTAAGAATCCTGCACCTGTTTCTGTCCCAAGAAAGCCTGCATCATTAATCATATAGCCAGCAATAAAGGCAGGGGCAACAGCTGGTCTATCACCAATTGCACGCGCAACACCTGCTGCAAATATCGGAATCATTAAAGTAAAACCAATTTTCCCTAAGTCAAACAATTTGGAGAAAAACTCACCTTTTCCATCCTCAGTAAATCCCCAAACAACTAATTTTGCATTTTCAGGATCTGGATGAAATGCAAATGCATTGGCAATGGCTAAAAGTAAACCAGCCGCAATCGTTACTGGAATCATATCCGTTAGCCCAGACATTAAATAGCGGACAAATTTATTAGTAGATGTTCCGATTTCCATCTTCCCACCTACCTTTGAGCCTTTACCACTGTAAAAGACGGCGCTTTCTAAAGATGTTAAAATTAAGTTTTTTGGATCCTTTAATGCTTGGTTTGTATCGACCTCTAAAACCTTTTTACCGGCAAAGCGACTTTTATCTATATTAATATCTGCTGCAATGATAACAACATCCGCTTGTTCAATTTCAGTTCTTGTCAATTCATTCTCTGTACCAATCGTTCCTTGCGTTTCAACTTTAGCGCTAATGCCTAATTCCTTTGCTGCCTTTTCTAATGCTGCTTGCGCCATGTACGTATGAGCAATTCCAGCTGCACATCCAGTCACAGCAACAAAACTCTTAATAGCCATCTGTGTTCCTCCTCATTATGTAAAAATCATTTTAGGAAAACGTTTTCTATAAATAGAATTATATATTTATAGAAACAAATTTTCAATAGTTTTTAGTTATTTGAGAATTTGTTCTCATATTTTGCAAAAAAAAAAGTGCGTTTAATAAAATACTTTTTCATGTCATATAAGTTTTATCCTTTTAAAAAATGACTAGTATTTTTTAATCGTTCTAGTTTTTCATCATAATTAACATGAAGAATTTCTAAATAAATTTTTTCCAAAAGGTATATTAAGGCATAACGAGCTTTTGTAGGAGCTTCTCTAAATAAGACCATATTTTCCTCGATACAGCCGATACTTAATTCGATTGTTGCAAATTTTGCTAAAGAACTATTAATTCCATTCGTTACTAGAATCTGTTTACATTTCTTTTTCTTAAGCTCATGTTCAATATGCAAAATCTCAGCCGATTCACCGCTATTGGAAACAATTAAGACAACATCATCATCTTCCATCAAAGAAGCCATCCGAGATTGATCGGCAAATGTTTCAAAAAAGATCATTTTTGATGGTTCAATTTTACGCATTCTAAAGTAAAAATCTTTGGCGGGGATTTGCGACATTTGGAAGGCAATAATAAAAATCTTTGGGGCTTCCATTAATAACTGAACAGCCTCTGTAAATGTTCGTTTTTTGGTAACTTCTTCTGCTTTCATAATCGATTGGATGATTTCATTATCAATCGTTTGAGCATTTCGTTCATCATTCATATAATTAAACTTCAGCTCATTAAATCCCTTATAGCCTATTTTTTTTGAAAATGAAATAATTGAGCTTGGTACACTAAGTGTCTTTTCAGCTAAATCTCTGGCCGTCATACTCGCTATCTGTTCATGATTAGCTAAAATGTACGTGGCAATGACTTTATGCGATGGTGATAAACGATCAAAATTTTCATTAATTCTTTTATTTACTGTATTCATCACTTACCCTCATTTCTACTATATATGATTAGCCGTTCAACTATCGCATATTGAACGTCCACTTCGAAGTGCTACTACCACAAAGAAGAGCGACTTTTCTCTATCATATAGGATAAAGAGACAAACAATCAACTACATGAAAAGGGCATCGATCCTATTATGCGAAATGCAAATGATGAAACATCTTTGCAAAAGAGTAAATCTATTACTTCGTTCGGGGAAAAGTAGGATGATTATTGCTCTTCCTATTCCACAGATTGTGAAAGTAATTTCGCTAAAGTAAAAAGCGTAAAGACTCTTGAAATATGATCATACTTCAGCAAAGTATCAGTTGGTTCCAGCACCAATAATTACTGTCCCTTTTCCTCCAAATATACTATGGGTTTCTTCAAAATTTGTAGGGTATACACAAGCACTTCCTTCCACATTTCATAATCCATTTCTATATCGAATAAGGATTGCTCATTTCTAAATCTCTTAAAAATGTGTCTCACTCTGCATGAATTATTTCAACTCCTCGGAGCCCATCATCCACTGAAGGAGATCTATGTTGTGAATACACTGATTCATAAGAGTTCCACTCCATCTAATTCCTTCGTACCTCTCCATACCCATTATCCCTTGTCCAGAGAATTCTTGCTATCCCATTAATAATTCTACTGAATCTACCCTCTTCGATGGTTCTTCTTAATTTTTGAATAGGCGGATTGAATCGATTTTGATGTGATACACATACTTTTTTCCCTTTCTCCTTCGCAAGAGAAATGATCCAATCATTTTCGGGTGTGACATGAACTTGACAATATGCTACATTGAATTCGACGATATTCGCGCAACTACTCATTTACATAGTAAAAAATCAAGTGGCGTCAGGCACCACTAAAAGTGAAGTGAATCCAATGAACGACCGCCAAAAGGCGATGTTAAAGATTTTACTTGAATCCCACTCTGATTATTTATCATCTCAACAAATAGCTGACATGTTAGATTGCTCTGAGAAGAGCGTTCGAAATGATTCTAAAATCCTCGACCAATGGTTAAACGAACATTCCAATGCGACTCTCTCAAGGAAGCCGAATAGTGGTTTCCGATTAGAGGTTACTGAAGTGAATCGGAATCTACTTTTTAGCTCTCTTTATAATGTCCAACCATCAAGCGATATCGTCGCAGAGATAGACCGATTAGCTCGGATACTAGAATTACTGTTAGTAGAGAAAAAATCGCTAACTCTCCAAAAGCTGTCGGAATTATTTTATGTCAACAAAGCGATTATTAAAAAGGACATCGAGAAAATAGAAGCCTTTTTGGAGGACTCTAATATCCATCTTACAACCAAAAGGAAGTTAGGAATTGAACTTGTTGGGCCGGAGCAAAATTGGCGATTAGCTATCTCAAAAATCCCTGCCTTTCTAGAAAACCCTCCGCTTGATCGTATGGATTTTTGGGAACGATTTTTTGAAAAACAGGATATCAATGCAGTAAAACACTCGTTAGAATTGATAAATCAAAACAGCGCTAATCCATACACGGATGAAACGCTACAATCCCTTACCGTGCACATCCTCATTTCCATTAAACGGTTGAAACTAGGAAATTCTATTCAACTTCTAGAAGGTGAAGTTACCCAGATAAAAGAAAAAAAGGAATACGCAATCGCAAAGGATGTGCTTAAAAGAGTAGAGCATCATTTTGCTATTTCATTCCCCCTAAATGAAATCGCTTATATTGCCCTTCATTTTATGGGTGGAAGGGTCCAAAATGCAATTCATGGAAAAAATGACATTGATAGTTCAGTTACCTTGATGACATTAAAGCTCGTTAGTAAAATTTCAACCATGATGCATATAGATTTTTTGCAAGATGATGAATTAAAACTAGGATTACATATCCATATACAATCGACAATGAGTCGAATTAAGCATGGATTAAGTGTGACCAATCCCCTCCTTGATCAAATTAAACGAATGTACCCGTACCTATTTGATACTATCATGAATGAATTAGTCCAAATAAATAAGGAACGGGACCTGAAAATCCCTGAAGAAGAAGCTGCCTATCTCACACTCCACTTTCAAGCATCACTTGAAAGACTGCAGAAAAGAAATGGTAGTAACAAGCGAGCCATTATTGTTTGTCCAATGGGTATTGGCGCGTCTCACCTTCTTCGAACAAAACTGGAGAGAAAGTTCCATTCATTAGAAATCGTCGACTCCGTTTCCATAAAAAGCGTCAATCAATATTCACCTGCAGCTATTGATTTCATTATCTCAACAGTACCCATAGCTAATGCCGTCATACCAGTGATTGAGGTGACACCGCTTTTGTCGAGCGTTGAACAAATCATGATACAAACCTTTATTGAAGAGCTGACCCACCAATCGGAACCAGGCTCCCACCACCAACTAGAGGGCAGATTTTTATATTTGCAAGAAGTAGTAAAAGCAGAACTCATTTTATTTGATCTTGATTTTAGCCATCCATACGAAATTATTGAAGCTCTAGCTAAAAGATTAGCGGAACAAGGATATGTCAGCAAAGCCTATATCGAATCAGCGATTATTCGCGAGCAGCATTCGTCGACAAACATTGGGGGCGGTATAGCCATTCCCCATGGCGACCCTACCTATATAAAAAAGTCCGCAATCGCTGTCGGCGTGTTAAAAAGGCCGCTGCTCTGGGGAAAGGAATATGTATCTCTTGTCCTGACCTTAGCAACAAAACCAGGGGAATATACAATGTCAAAGGAATTATTCAATGAAATCGGCCAATTATGTGATAATCCGTTACTGATCAATACCTTAATTAAACAGAAAACGCCCGAAGATTTCATTAATAATCTATAAGGACAAACCGTCAAATCATTGAATTTGACGGTTTTTTCTTCGTTCCAGCACCTAGACTCTGGAGTTATTTTGCTAGACGAGGAACTGCCACTATTCTTGTTAAATCACTTTTTCCGTATATTACGGTAAACATTCAGCATTTATGAAACCGATTTCAGAGGTATAACTAATACATAGAGAAAATTACTTAAGTAGGAGATGAGTTTATACATGAAACTAGTAGCGATAACGTCTTGTCCGAATGGTATTGCACATACGTACATGGCAGCAGAATCCTTGCAAAAGGCTGCTGAGAAGCTGGGACATCAGATGAAGGTCGAAACACAAGGTTCCATCGGTATCGAGAACGAATTGACAGAACAGGAAATTCAAGAAGCAGATGGAATTATTATTGCTGCAGATAAAACGGTCGACACATCAAGATTTTTCGGCAAAAAACTATTTGTAACAGGTGTACAGGATGGTATTCGTAAACCAGATGAGCTGATTACAAAAGTATTAGCTACTGACTTCCCCGTCCATCAAGAAAGCATGAAGTCCGTCGATCAAATGAAAAAGGAAAGAAAAGCTAAACAAAACCCTATCTATCGCCATTTAATGAACGGTGTCTCCTATATGATTCCCTTCGTGGTAGTTGGTGGTATTCTAATCGCTATCGCTTTGGCACTTGGAGGTAAACCAACAGCAGAAGGAATGGTCGTCGATCCAGACTCAATTTGGAATTCGGTCTTAAATGTTGGGGCAGCTTCGTTTGGATTTATGGTTCCTATTTTAGCAGGTTTTATTGCCATGAGTATTGCTGACCGTCCTGGTCTTGTCCCAGGTATGGTTGGTGGCTATATTGCGGCTCACGGTGAATTTTATAGCAGTGAATCAGGCGCCGGATTCCTTGGTGGAATTATTGCCGGTTTTATCGCCGGTTATGTGGCAAAATACATTAAGAGCTGGAAAGTACCAAAAATGGTTCAACCCATAATGCCAATCCTAGTTATCCCGATTTTAGCAAGTGTCGTTGTTGCGGCTGTATTCATCTTTATCCTTGGTCAACCAGTTGCAGCACTATTTGAGGGTCTTACAGATTTCCTAAATGGTATGCAAGGAACAAGTTCGATTTTACTAGCTTTACTATTAGGTGCAATGATTTCCTTTGATATGGGTGGCCCGGTCAATAAAGTTGCCTTCCTTTTCGGTTCAGCCATGATTGCTTCTGGGAACTATACCATCATGGGTGCTATTGCAGCTGCGATCTGTATCCCTCCGATTGGTATGGGCCTGGCAACACTTATCAATAAGAAGAAATACGAAGAGGCAGAACAAGAAGCTGGGAAAGCTGCGTTCTTCATGGGCTTATTCGGAATCACAGAAGGTGCGATTCCATTCGCCGCAAAAGATCCACTCCGGGTTATTCCAAGTATTATGGTCGGTTCAATGGCTGGTGCCGTCATTGCCATGTTAGGCGCTGTTGGCGATCATGTTCCACACGGTGGACTTATTGTTGCAGCTTTAGGCGCAGTCGATAATGTCGTAATGTTCTTAATCGCTATTGTTGTTGGGGTTGTCATTACTGCTTTCATGGTAAATGGACTGAAAAAGAATGTGGAGTGATAATAAATGAAACTAACCGATTTGCTCAGCTTAGAGTTAATTGAAACAAACATTAAAGGAAACACGAAAGAATCCGTTATCGATGAAATGATTGAAAAACTAGATCACTTTGGTGCAATCAATTCGAAGCGCAAATTTAAAAAAGCGATTATCAAGCGTGAAAAGGAAAGTACAACAGGTATTGGCATGTCGATTGCCATTCCACATGGAAAATCAAAAGTTGTCATTAAACCAACCGTTGTTTTTGGTCTTAAAAAAGCAGGTGTTGACTGGGATGCATTTGACGGTACACCCGCAAAACTGATCTTTATGATTGCTGTCCCAGAAGAAGCGGCTGGAAATGAACATCTCAAAATCCTCCAAATGCTCTCACGAAAACTGATGAACGAAGAATTCAGAGAACAGTTACTTTCTATCGAAACAAAAGAACAAGCATACGAACTATTAGGTCAAATAGAGTAACCCAAAAAGGAGAGCCATGGCTCTCCTTTTTAGGTTACTTGTTTATTTTTCAGAGAGGGTTTGCCATAAAAACGTAATCACAATGTAAAAACCGTTGATTGGACATCCTTCGGGAATTGTCGATACTCACCCAACTTTCGTGAGAAAAGTCAAATTGTTGAAAAGCTAGTCAGGGGAAAAAATGAAATGCCTTTAATTGGTTGGTATTATTATACGAATTTTCACTAAAATTATTAACTATACACACCATTTAAGGTATAATACTTTTCAACAACAATAGAG
>JAIMAD010000242.1 GCA_023512145.1 Bacillus sp. (in: firmicutes)
AGCACACACAGAGGAGATGACCAAATCCAGTTACTGGTCTTCTGGCAATAGGTGCATTAATTGTTTTTCCAATTTTTATAATAATCATCAATTTCATAGGTTTTAAAAGTGATGATAAAACAATAAAAAACTGCTTGATTAAAAAAAGGTTTGTGAAGGATTTCACTCAAAGTTACGGGTGCATATTTTAATAAGAAATAGATATAAGCGAATGGCTCAGTACATGACTGAGCCATTTTTTTCAGTGCAAATATAGATTCTAAAACAAGGCTTAATTTTGGGGACAATTCATAGAAACGGAACCCGTTAATATGTTACTGGCTATTTTTTTTTTTAACTCACCGTAATAGTTTAAAAATTATTTGCGGAGGGACAAACAAAAATAAAAAAGTAAATAAATAGAAAATGAACCAATTACTCCTATCTGGATAACCTTTCACGGTGGTAAAATAGTACTATAAATGAAATAAAATGGGGCGTCTGTAATGAGGAAAAGGATCACTTTTGTATTGTTAATTCTATTGTTTTTGTCTGTAAATACTGCTTTTGCCCATCCAGGGGATACGGATTCGAACGGAGGGCATACATGCCGAACCAATTGTGAAGATTGGGGATTGGATTATGGAGAGTATCATTATCATAACTCATCACAGGCTAATACAAACAATGATTACGATGAAGGGTATGGCCAAGGTTACGATTTAGCCTATAGTTATACCTCCGAGTGTGAAGAAGACTATGAATGGTGGTGGGAAGGATCACAAGAGTTTGGAGATGGCTATGAACAAGGGATAAAAGATGGGCATCAAGAGGGATTATTGGTTTGTTACGAAGATAGTCATCAAGAAGGTTATGATAAAGGATACTCGAATTACATAGATGATTATGAATATGACGCCGAACCAGACGGTTCATATGATGCTACTTCGTTCGAAAAAGGCTACGTGGATGGCTGGGCCCAAGCTGAGAGCGAAGATGATAGTGATGAAGTATCAGAGGTTGCATCCAATAATACTACAGATGATTCTTCATCTGACTCAGACGATTATACAAGTTATGAAGAAGATGAAACTACGATTGACGAAGATTCATTGTTTGATGATGGTTATGATGAAGGATTTGAAGCAGTAACAAATGATTATACATTTGATGATTTCAAGGCAGAACTGGATAAAAATGAGTTAAGGATATATAAGAAGGGTTATTTTGCTGGTTATATTGAAGGCGGAGGAGGAGAGATAAACGAATTTATTTATTATTATTTCTTTCAGAAATACCTCTACTTTACGATTGGTGCAGGCACATTAATTATTATAGGTTTGGTGTGGTTCATTAGAAAAAGAAGGCAAAGTAAGCATTCTATTGATTCTTCAGTAGATTATCAGGCTAGTATACAAAAAGAAAATAAAGTTGCATGGATCATAAGTGGTGTCGTAATAACGTCAATTGTAAGATTATATATATGGCAATACCTCGCATTCTGACCCAGCGAATTCAAATGAATCTGATATTCCGTATGAAGTTACATCGATTGATCAGGATTGCTCTGATTTTGAAACCCAAGAAGATGCACAGTTATTTTATGAGGCAAATGGGGGCCCTGATGAAGATCCCCATGATTTAGACCGTGATAATGATGGAATGGCCTGTGATTGGAATCCATAGAAAATGATAAATCCCTAAAAATAGAAGGAAGGTAAATGAATTGGGTCAAGTTATTCCGTTAGTTATTATCATAATTTTGATACCCTTTGTTTTATTGCCAATACTATTTGTTGGGTTGCAAATATTACTAAGCCCTCCCTTTTGGATTATTTTAGTCATAGTAATAGCGGGTGTTCTATCTTTTTACTTAATGGATAAAAAGCGGAAGGGATATTTATCTTCAACATTTGGTTATATCGCTTTAGAGGGAGTAGATTCATCCAAAATGTCTATTCTTCGTCTTTACCCAGATAATATAACTGTAAATGACGTCCAGATTATCCCTATCGAAAGGGTTAAAAAAGCAGCGTTTGATACACAGACAAGGGTTATACGTGGTTATAGAACCCAAGTGAAAGAACATACATATGTTTTAACGATACAATTTATTAATAAAATTGGTAATGAAAACTACCTAACTTGCCGATCAAAAGTAAACCAAGGGGGTTTACACTATGAGTATATGCAAATGGAACAGAAGATAAATAAACAGGTAGGATATGTAAAACCCAAACAGGATTATCCAAATAAACCACATGAATTGTAAAATAGACTGCTCCACTGGTAGTCTATTTTTATTCAGGGCCGTTTAGATTGTGAACATTTGTACTTAAACTAAAGTCGCAGTTTAGTCAAAGAAGGAATTAATATGAACTATCGAGAAATAAAGATGTACAAGAAAAAAGATAAATGAGGTGTTTTTTATAAAAAAGATAACTGTAAAGACACTAGAAAAAATAGAAGATGACATTAAAAAAAATGATTTAGGGAAAGCGAGGGATAGGCTACACGGGTTAATTTCAACCTATCCTAATGAATTAGAACTCCGTAAAAAATTAGGAGACATTTATTTTGAATTAAAATATCCTTCAATGGCTGGTCGATACTGGTATTTAGAAGAAAACAAAACACCAGAAATGGTAAAGGCGTGTAATGAGTTTGAAAAATTTATGGGAAATGACCCTTATAGAATTGCTAGAACCCTAAAGTATAAAGGCGATATTGAAATTTTAAAAAGACTGGAATTACACGGGGAATTTACCTCTATAAAAAACAAAGTTAAAGAAAAATTGATACAAGAATCCGAAGATTCATTACAAGATAAATTATTTACAATTGGTTGTTTATCCATCTTTATTTTATTAATTACATTTGAAGTAATTGGAGTTTACGCATTCTTTAAATGGATATTTTGAATAGGGCTTATAAGAGTTTATGGATAAAGTTTGTGAAAATTTGCACTTAAAGTAACGGGGTGCATGTGTTTAACAGTGAGTTACTGTGGCAGCTCTTTTTTACTTGTTCCACTAACATGCAGGTTAATTAAAGAAAAAGTAATAAATATTTTACTCACATAAGGTAAAATAAGGTTATAAGTTTTTAAGAATATTTAGGGAGGTTGAGAAATGGTAAAGAAGAAAAATGAAACGTATGAATGGATTAAAGCTATAATAGGTGCACTTGTGTTAGCTGTCATTATTCGCTCTTTTTTCTTTACACCGATTGTTGTTGACGGTGCTTCAATGAACCCTACTCTTCAGAACCGGGACCGTATGATTGTAACAAAAATCGGGGAACCAAATAGATTTGATATTGTTGTGTTTCACGCCCCAGACGGTAAGGATTACATTAAACGTGTAATTGGAATTCCAGGCGACAAGATAGAGTATAAAAATGATGTTTTGTATGTAAACGGAAAAGCATATGATGAACCTTATTTAAAAAGTTATAAAGATAAAATCATCCAAGGCACACTAACGGACTCCTTTACATTAAAGGAAACGGTAGTAGGTAGTGAAACCGTTCCTAAAGGTCATCTGTTCGTCTTGGGCGATAACAGAAGGCATAGTACGGATAGCCGTCATATTGGAGCTATTCCGTTAGAGAAATTAATTGGAACAACGAAAATTGTTTACTATCCAATAAATGAAATTAAAATAATAAAAAAGTAATTTTTGCTTAATATCAAGCGACTAGCATTGTCAGGTTTAAAGGGTGCATCTATTCAAAAAGTGTGTTGAACCTTTTTATTCGGTTAATAATCGGTATCTTATTTGATATCCCACCTGCATATAGGAGCAGGATTCCAGTAAAAGTCCAAAGTTTTTGAAAAAGTGTCCTTAAAAAAAAGGGTGCAAGAGTAAAGATCAGCTGGCTACTTTGGTGGCCCTTTTCTTATTGTACTATCAAATCAGAGTAATTCAAAAAGACTCCACAATAAAAGGGAATTAAGATTGTAAATATGTTCGTACCATAATTAGCTCCACGGTAAATGAACCAAATAATTGAGATTATATATAGCTCAAGAAGGGGATTCCAAATGAGAGATATTTTAATAAGATTAATTTTTGGACTACTATGTATTGGCATTTTATTCGGTATATCCTCTATTTTTAAAACTGATTGGTTACAAGAAGGAAAACCACTATACAACCTTATTATAATCCCTTTTATAATTGGAGGCTGGGGCGGTTGGTATCTCTTCAAATCAATTAAATGTAAAAAACATTAGTATAATCTAGAACTTAATTCTTATTCAACAATGAGTGTGCTTTTCTGCGATTTGCAGGAACGCTTTTTCATTAACAGTGGTTTTTTCAATAAGATATGTTACAAATTGTTCAAAATCCTTTTTTCTGCTTAACCATTTTTGTTAAAATGTTAATATATAGAATTGGTGTATGGGGAGGGAATATCGAGTGAAAAATATTACTCTATTAGCTTTTTCGATGTTTCTTTTGCTGGGGTTAACCGCTTGCTCCAATCAAAAGGGACAGGCAAGTAATAGTAATGAACAAAAAACAAACAAAACCCAAGAACAAAGTAGTAATAAAAAGGATGTAAAAGAAGTTGTTTGGGGTCAATTATCATCACAGCAAAAAGAACGTATAACCGGTACTTGGAAAGATAGCAAGGTATCGAAAGTAACTTTAACCAAGGATATGATGAGTCAAATTAAAGACAACTCCTACGAAGGAAAAGAAGTTTATCTGATCAATTTTCCGACAAAAGATAAGTTCGAACCGAACATTATTGCAGTTTATGCCGATGCTTATACTTTTAACTATATCGGTGATGCTGTGGTATATTAAGGAGATTGTTAAATCCCCAAAAGGGAGGGTTAATAAAGGATGGATTACCCCTTTTATATGAAATTCTTTATTGATCAAACGTGGCAGCATTCATTTTTAAATATGTGAAGAAATGTACGTAAATTAACGGTGTTTCACTGCTGGGGGCCACCACACATTGTCGCAATCTGGAGATATTTAATCATGTCAGGCAAATTTTTATCGGTTAATAAGGTTCTCGTAAGACTAAAAGGGGTTAACCTCCTTTGGGAGGCACCGACTCATTAAAACGGAAAAATTGAGACACGGAAGGTGTTAAGCTTTCAGAAGTGTTGATGATTAAATTGAATTGGATTAGTAGGAAGACCGTATGTAGTGAAAGTCGTACGTACTTGTGTGGACAGGGGAAAAGGGGGCGATAACTTCAAACACTTACCTGTTCGTATGGAAAAAGCCTGAATCAATAAATTACCAAGTAATCATTGATTCAGGCTTTATGAAGGTTTTTTATTACCTGCCAACACAATAATGAACTCTCAGATGGCTCAGCCTTTTTTTAAGTGCGTTTTTACTGGGTCAATTTTTTCCGGGGTTTTGAGCTTTTGTAATTTTCATGGGAGTTCTTACACTACGGGAATCCCACCCGCTATATGATAGTACCTAAGCGAGGCCGCACACGCACTATTAGTTGAAAAAGAAAATTATTTTTCTTGAATTTTTTTGAATGCTGTTGTTAAGATCTTATACTAGATTTTTTTCCTTTTCATAACTGCAATGACTTCTCTTGAAGTTCCCTGTCCAAAACTTGTATCGAAGCAAGAAATCAGTTCCCAACCATCGTTTCCATATTCATTGAGTTCTAGTTCAAATTCATGCTCATCAAGTTTACCACCGAAGAATCCTCCTGGTTTAAACTTGATTGATTTATATTCCCACTTCTCCATATCTCTCCTCCTATAAAATTCATATATAAATTTATATTCCTTATTCTTATTGTACTATACTGCACCGTTAGTTGAAAAAGAAGAACTCCTTTATTTGAATACCTCTTCTATTTCATCTCTGTCGTAGTCTAATATCCAATCGCTATTTTTGTGATAAACATCTCTTATTGTTTCAGGCGAGGTTGCCAATAAATCACAACCCCTGTCATCATAAACGTGAAATATAGTTTTCTTGGTGATGTTTATAAAATAAACTCTATTAAAAATACTTGGTCTTATCCCCATATCCTGATTGCAGATTGCTTTTAACATAGGAACGTATTTGAAGTCAGCAGGTTTACATTTTAAAGTAAATCTATGTGTTTTATATGTTCCTTCATTATCATCGTCAGGAAAAATATAAGGAATTGTTTTTTGGTTTAACCCATATAAGACTGACTTTTCTTTAATATATCGAGAAAAAATATTTAATTTATTTTTTGAAGTGTCACCATCTGCATAATCGTTTACGTCAACTACGATATAAATATCATCGTTATGGGAATGTAATGACTTAAATAAAGTGATAGCCCTTTTGTAAACTCCTTGTAGATATGGGCTATTTTCATAATCGTTATTCCTATCATAGTCCACACCTAATTCAAAACGGATACTTATTTTCCAACTATAAAACAAGGGTGGTCTAAGTTCTAAGTTTGGGAAGTTCTCATTCATAAAGTCATTTAAAAGCATTTTCCACCTCGATAATTTCCATCTCTTTCCATCCGTTGTTATATAACCTGCGAGGTTAGTAAAAAAGCGACTGCTCTTGTTGAATAATCGCAACCCATTAGCTGAAAAAGCGAAATTTTTATAATAGTCCATATTATTATTAAACCCCAAATTGAACCGACTATCCAATTCTTCGGCTTACCGTTTTTCATCATTTCTTCTGCCTTAACTATACTGTCAGATATTACACTCTTTGGTATCATCCTTAACGCAATCATTATCCCTAATGGAACGAGAATTACATCATCTAAGTAGCCTAGAATAGGTATAAAATCAGGAATTATACTAATTTGTCCTTTTTTAACTTCCTCTCCATCAATTGTGCCATTTGTTGAGAATTCACATCCTTTTCTTCATAGAGGTTATTAACAATGTTATGATAGTCCTCTTCATTACGATTTTGACTTAATTTATTTGCAGCTTGAATTTCTTTTACTATAATCTTAAATCCAACAATACAACTATTATTCCACCAAAAAACTTAATCTATAAAATAAAACAATAAACAATATATGGTAAATATTTTTTTGCCTCTCCAACTATTATTAATGAAAATTCTAAAATATCTC
>JAIMAD010000243.1 GCA_023512145.1 Bacillus sp. (in: firmicutes)
CGGTTGTCGATTGCATCTACGATGCGTTAGCGGGAGAAACACGTGGGCACACCGACCCAAGGTTTGCTGCAATTTACCGGAGTGCACTTGAGAAAACTCGGGAAATGCTAAAAACGGATGGTGAAGTGTTTGTTATTGCCGGCTCTGGTACATTGGCAATGGAAATGGCCCTTGTCAATACTGTTGCAGCTGGGGAAAAACTTTTAGTCATCAGTCATGGCTACTTCGGTGATCGTTTCAATCTATTAGGAAAAGCCTTCGGAATTGAAGTAGACGTACTGCAATCACAATGGGGAAAACAAGTTTCTCCAGTAGAAATCGAAAAGAAACTTGCTGCAGGCCAGTTTAAGGCCGTAACAATTACACACGCAGATACCTCTACAGGAGTCGCAGCCGATTTGGATGCACTTGTCCCGATTATTAAAAAGTACGGGGCACTCGTCATACTTGACGGTGTTTGTGCAACTGCTGCGATGGAAGAGGATATGAGTAAAACGTATGGCAATCCTGATTATAAAATTGATATCGTCTTAACAGGATCTCAAAAAGCCATCGGTGTGCCGCCTGGTCTAGCAGTCGTCGCCTTCAATAAAACCGCTTTGGCCGCCAGGGCGGACATTGAGCGTGTACCTGCTTACTATTGTGATATCAATAATTGGATTCCAATCATGAATGACCCAACAAAATATTTTGCCACACCTCCGGTCAATCTAATATACGGATACAATGAGGGGATGAGGCTGGTACTTGCTGAAGGGTTAGAGAATAGATATGTGCGTCATGAAGCATTTGGGAAAGCGACAAGAGCCGCGCTCGCTGTCTATGGAATGAAGGCTATCGCGGAAGAAAATGCTGCCGCGGCGACACTGAGCTGTATTCTCTATCCCGAAGGAATAAACGATGCCGCCTTCCGAAGTGGACTTGCTGAAAAAGGGGTAATTATCGCAGGAGCACTTGCTCATTTGTCCGGAAAAGCATTCCGGATAGGACATATGGGAAATACAACAGAACAGATGTTGGAAAAAGCGATTGTTTTGATTGGAGAAACGATGATTGAGCAAGGATTTTCAGTCAGTCCAGTAAAGGCAGTAGAGATCTTTAACGAAATAATCACACCTCTGAAAATCCGCTAAAAATTAAGCCAATTATGACTTTGCAGTTGATTTAATTTGAGAAACAAAGAGGAGAATGCGTTATGGACTATAACACTATGACCATAGACGAGTTAAAAAACGATCTAATTATTGATGGCAAAAAGGGCTACCCTTTTTTTATTGCCGGTACCTTATATTGGTTAGTCATGGGGTACCTTAACCTTTTTATAGATAGCCATCAGCAATTGGCACTTTTCTACATTGTTGGTACAGGAATCATCTTTCCATTGGCGATTGTGTTTAGCAAAATCCTGAAGGTCAACATCTTAAGCAAAAACCCCTTAGGAGTTATCGGGGGAATTATTGGCGGTATACAAGCGTTTTATATACCAGTTTGGGTTATCATCTACATTGAACAATTTGAGTTAATCCCAATGGTGATAGGCATATTGGGTGCCTCCCACTTCTTGCCTTATTTGTGGATTTACAAAAGTAAAGCCTATGCCATCTTCACCATAACGATGGCACTTAGCTCTTTCGTTTTCGGTTATGTGATCATTGGCCAAGCCTTTTCATTATTACCGTTCTTGCTAGCAGCAATCTATCTACTAATGACTATTGCGTTGATAATTGAGTCACGGTCATTTATTACTGTTCAAAACAATTCAGGGATTAGTAAATGATTACGAGCCCATACCTAAATCTGTATTTAGGCATGGGCTTTTTCTCAGCTTTCAAGTAAGATTCCACCTCAATAAATCAACTTATTCTACACCAAAACTGGATTCCTCTTGAATATTGATATGTTTCTCATTATTATATAGAAGTGAATTCAAAGTTATATCATACATCTAGAGTAATAATGGAGGTAAATATTGCGATATACTTGGCGAATACTTATTACATTAACTTCAATGGTAATTAATGGGATTATAATTTATAACGTTTTGACAATTTCAGTTATAACTATATTAGCATACTTTTTAAACTCAGCTATCGGCTGGATAATTGGACACCAGATTGATAAATACCGATTATCAAAAAGGGACCTAGGTACAACAAAAACAGCACTATTAGATTATTCTTATGCTTTGGATTCGGTTGCAGTGGCAATTGGTATTACAAACGAAGTCGGACAATTTGAATTTGTTAATAAAGCACATATCAAGTTATACGGTTATAGCAAAGAAGAGTTCTTAACTTTTAATTGGAACCACTGTTATTCAAAAGAAACACTTAATTATCTTAATAATACAGCGACACCTGATTTTTTGAAGGATCATTTTTGGAAAGGTGAGGTCGTCGGTGTAAGAAAAGATGGGACAACATTTTCTCAAGAAATCTCTTTATCCTATATGAAAGAATCACAAAAAACGATCTGTATCGTAAGAAATATTACTGAACAAATAAGCTTTGAAAAGTTTATGAAACATGCGGCCGAACATAATGACCTGACAAATTTACCAAATCGCCGACGTTTGCTTGCCGATCTTGCTAAAAGCTGCAAGGGTGAAATACAGGATACCTCTCTCTTTTTTATTGATTTAGATCGTTTTAAAATGATTAATGATACTCTTGGTCATGAAATTGGTGACGAATTATTGAAAAATGTTGCTAAAAGACTGCTCTCTTTTCAGAGTGAGTTTGTCAATGTCTACCACCATAGTGGTGACGAATTTATTGTATTAATTCAGAACAAGAATATCACCTATATTAAACTTCTTGCCATGGAGATCGTTACGGGAATGAAAAAGCCTTTTTTTATTAATGGAAATGAAATTTTTATTACAACTAGTATTGGTATCAGTCGTTATCCTGACCACACCAATACTATCAATGACATAATAAAAATGGCAGACACTGCAATGTATCAAGCTAAATTATCAGGAAAAAATACCTTTAAATTTTTTACCAATGAACTTAAATTACAATTAGCAAGAAAAGCAGTAATTGAGTCTCAATTACGAAGAGCAATAAAAAATGAGGAATTGTTTATCCTATATCAGCCAAAATTCAAGTTAACTAACAATGAAATAGTCGGTATCGAGGCCCTCATTCGCTGGCAACATCCCTTTCTGGGTTTGGTTTCACCTGTAGAATTTATTCCAATTGCAGAAGAGACGGGTTTAATAATCGACATCGGGAAATGGGTTATTCAAGAGGTTTTACATCAAATGAGCAATTGGCAAGACCAAGGTTATCCTTTAGTAAAGGTTTCCGTAAATGTTTCTCAACGACAATTCCGAGATAAAGAATTAGTTCCGACTATTGGTTCTAATCTACACACCTTTACTATTGATGCTAAGTACTTTGAAATAGAAATTACCGAAAGTGTAATTGAAGATATTGAATTAGTTATTCCAAAACTAAACATGCTTAAAGAAATGGGTGTTGGAATTTCAATTGATGATTTTGGGACAGGTTATTCATCTTTAAATATTCTTAAAGACTTACCCATTGATACCCTCAAAGTTGATCAAACATTCATTCGTGACTTGGTAGGTAGTTCTAGAAATCATTTACTAGTAAAGACAATTCTTGAAATCGGGAAAATATTGGACTTAAAAGTTGTCGCTGAAGGGATTGAAACAGAGGAACAGCTAAATCAACTATTAAAATTAAATTGCCCCATTGGACAAGGTTATTATTTTAGTAAACCTATAAGGCATACTGAATTAGAAAATAAATTTTTCAAAAAATCTATTTATACTTAGTCAATTAAGATGACTTTAGCTATAAAGCTATTTGTACATATCACCGCAGATAGTCTGTAAAATATTGTCGAAAATTCAAATATTTTGATTCCAAGAATAAAACCCACTCGATTGAAATTTGAGCGGGTTTACTTGTGAGGCGCAAATCGATTAATCACACATATAAATCACAAAACAATTCACAAGTTTTTAACAAGACGATTCACAATATAATTAACAAGCTAATGAGAAGGTATCAAGTTACAAAAGATGAATTAAAAATATATGGCAAATAAAAACACCGCAGATGCGGTGTTTTCTATTTATATTGTTATTTAACTACAACACCCGTGGAACTAAATGTCGTTAGCTAAACTGTTCACCCTAGCACTTCCATTAGTCAAACATTATAATTTATTATCATGTTCTTTTGACTGGATAGGCTTTGTTTTAGCCACTATGTCACTTGTTGTTAATTTTAACTTTAAAATAAATACAAATCGAATTACTCAAATGAATCTATTTGTTTAATTACGTGAAATTGACCTGAATTGTCAACGTCAAAAATAACTGCACTATTTCTCTTATCATATCCTAGCGTTGTTCCGGTTTTGTCAACGACCATACTATCAATATTAATGCAGTAATTACCTTCTGGCAAAACTCTTGCTGATTCATACGATTTCATTATTGATGAAGCCCTCGGAATTTTATTTAATTTATCTAGCTTAATAACATCCATCGTAAATCTAAAATTGATGTTCCCTCTCCAACTGAGAGGGTCTTCATTTATAGCTATTTTTTTTAAGGTGGGTAAGATTGTATCTGTCTGAAGAGTTTTTTCTTGTTTCAATTTTCGTATTAATTCTGTTACTTGAGATTCGTCAAACATTGTGTATAAGTAATAAGTTTGGTCACGGTACTCTTTCGGAATATCTGTCCCTACTTCCTCTTTGATAAGGGAATAGTCCTTTATAATTTTCTTCGTCGCTTTTATGACATTTGGATGCTCTGCAATAAATGCGCCTTTGAATAACTCGCTATAAACACTCTCATTCAGACTTGGAGCGATATTCATTGTATCGTTCATTATTCCACTACGAATAATCGACGGATTAGGTTTGTTGATTTTGAAAATGACATTTCCTTCACCTCTTAATACATTGTTTTCTGCATAAAGAATATTGACTGAATCTTTTATGCCAAAGTTCTCTTCAAGATAGATGGGTATATTATTGCTCAGTTCTGATTTTTTTTGTGAATCGGTTGCGCAACCTGTAAATAATAAAAAAATAAGTGCAACTAGCTTTAGTTTAACTATTTTCATATTTTTATCACTTTCGGTTTTTTAATTTTTGTTCCAAAAGGAAAAGTCGTTCTCCTTCTTTAGGTATCTTCCCTGATAACTAAGTGCATTTTTTCACAATTTTTTCCTGATAATATTTTAACATAAAAAGCTAATTCCCTTTATAAGAAAAATCACTCTTGAGGATTAGAGTGATTTATTTAAAATACAAAATATCGTTTTGAGTAAATTGCGTGTTCACAATACCAAGTTGTTGCGCCGGAGTTAACCTTTTGTTATTTCCTTTTGAATTTCCTCATAAACAAAAATTGTAGTAAGTTTGCAGAATAGTAACAGCCATTTGAGGATACTTTGGATTAAAGTTTGCATAATCTCGCCGTAACCAATGGTCTTTCAGGGACAGACAACCTTCTTCGAATCACTTGCATAAAATTGCTTGTTGGTCTTTCAGTGACTTTTAAAAGCATATTGTCAACATATTCATTCGAGTAAGAGCTTATATCCGTAGTACAGTCAACCGAAAAATCCCCTTTATCCGATGACGGCAGGGGATGTTCGATTAGACTCTTTGCACAAACTTTAAGTTCTGTGTACCATCAGATAGGATTTTGTACAATGGCTATTTATTAAGTTCAAAGGACACTTTAGTCTCAACTAATTTTTTCAGAGATTGTTCTTCAAAGCCATTTGCTTCGCCCCAATCTTTTAGTTTGGAGGCAGCTACAATGTATTCACGGAATGCATCCTGAATAGTTTTATCCCGGTCAATTTTACATAAAAAATGATGGACTTCACCTGGTAGAAATTCTTCGCTGAACACACGATAAATTGATTTCATTAAAGTTCCGTCCTCATCAGTTACAAAACGACATTTTGGAGAATGAAGCGTTTGCTTTAACAGCCAAAGATGGGCAATCGCTGTGTAGTTTGAGTTGGTGTGCAATCCATCAATATATTTTATTTCTCCGTTTAAAATCATTTAAAGCTATTTCGTCCTCAATGTCTGTTTCATAATCGTTCTCTGTGAATGGTTGCGGCAAAAACGAAAAGCAAAGCCTACCATTTTTACGAGAAAATTCATAAGGGTGGTTTTCTTTGTAATAGACAGTATCCTCTTTAATATCTCTAAAGTAATGATCCAATTAGGCTACATCTGACCTAAAAAATGAGACCAGCTTTCAGACAGGCTCAGGCTTTTTTCTCCATACCTTGTCCGAATGAGAGCCGCATTCAGAATGTCTCAGGCTTTTTTCTCCTTGCCTTGTCCGAATAAGACCGGTATTCAGACTTGATCACTCTTTTTCCATCTTAACCTGAAAAACCGCACCTATTTATGGTACGGTTTCCTGCGCAATATCCTACTTTTTCTCATTACGGAACGATATTACCGGCAGCTTTATAAATTTGATACCATTCTTCCCTCGTCAAGATGATTTCAGCACCCATACACGCGTCTTTTATCCGCTGGGCTTTTGTAGTTCCGAGCACTACTTGAATGTTTGCTGGATGGCGTGTAATCCACGCTGTAGCGATAGCTGTGTTCGTCACACCATATTTATCGGCAATACTATCAACCGTCTTGTTCAACAATGGAAACCGCTCTAAATCACCAAGAAATGATCCTTCAAACATACCATGCTGGTATGGAGACCATGCTTGCATCGTGATATCATGTAGACGGCAATATTCCAAAATGCTGCTATCACGATTAACAGATTGGTCATCCCTCATATTTAAGGCAATTCCCGAGTCAATCATCGGTGTGTGCGCAATGCTGAACTGGAGTTGGTTAACGACCAATTTATGCGGTATATATTTCTGTAACAATTCAATCTGGGCTGGATTATGGTTCGATACGCCAAAGTACTGGACCTTTCCACTGGTATGGAGTTCTTCAAACGCCTCTGCAATCACTAAAGGTTCCACGGGAAACATGCTCCTCCCATCG
>JAIMAD010000244.1 GCA_023512145.1 Bacillus sp. (in: firmicutes)
AGTATAGTCGACGCACTCATTATTTGCGTACCAACACCATTAACTTCTTCCCATACACCTGAACTACGCTATCTTACTTCTGTCGGTACAGCACTCGTGCCACACCTAAAAAAGGGCCAATTGGTGATCCTCGAAAGCTCAACATATCCCGGGACGACGAGAAATGAACTGCTCCCAATCTTGGAACAAAGCGGATTAACTGTTGGCGTGGATTTCTTTCTAGCCTATTCTCCGGAACGGATTGACCCCGGAAACAAACAGATCAAGATAGAAACAATTCCAAAGGTCATCAGTGGAATCTCGGAGCGCTGCCAAGAGAAAATTTACAATCTCTACAGCCAAATTTACGATCAGGTGGTTGAAGTTTCCTCCCCAGAAGTAGCTGAACTGACGAAACTGCTTGAAAATACCTTTCGGTTTATTAATATTTCCTTCATAAACGAAATGGCCATTCTTTGTGATGAATTACAATTGGATGTTTGGGAAGTTATTAAAGCGGCAAATACGAAGCCCTATGGATTTACAGCCTTTTATCCTGGGCCAGGAATCGGTGGACATTGCATCCCTGTCGATCCGCTTTATTTGCAATGGGTTGCGCGTCAACATGGGACAAACAGCCAATTTATTGAGCTATCCAATCAACAAAACCAAACCATCATTCAGTACATCGTCGACAAAATCGAAGCTATTTTCCCTGAAAAAGAGGCGCGTATCCTCATTTATGGTGCTGCCTATAAAAAAGATATTAATGATGCCCGGGAATCTTCTATATTTCCAATCATCCAAAGGTTGATAGCAGCGAATTTCCAAGTAGTCTATCATGATCCCTTTATCCCTGAAATCACGGTGAATGGGGTCAAAATGCAGAGTGTCCCCCTGAGTGAGGAACAATTAACATGGTCGGACTGCGTGCTGTTATTAACAGACCACTCGCAAATTCCGCTTCAAAAAATAATTGACCATGCCCAGCTTGTTTATGACACACGAAACATGACGGCAGGTCTGTCTGGAAAGGCAACAATTATTCGCATGGGAGGTGGGTCGGAATGAAGATACTCGTCACAGGTGGTGCCGGGTTCGTTGGTTCACATATCGTAAAGAGGCTAATTGAATTGAACCATACAGTTGTGACATTGGATGATTTATCGACAGGAAGGCACTCTTTTTTAGTTGATGTGATGAACCATCATAACCATACTTTTGTGAATGGGTCGGTGTTGAATCGGGAGCTTCTCGAAAGCTTAATCGAGCAATCGGAGCTTGTCTTTCACTTAGCAGCAGTGTTAGGGGTGAAGAATACCGTCGAAAATCCCCTAAAGGTGATTGAGGGTAACATTGATGGCACCCGCAACGTCCTTGCGCTCGCCTATCCAAGAAACAAGAAAGTGATTTTTTCCTCCACTTCCGAAGTGTATGGAAAGAACGATCAACTGCCCTTCAACGAAAATTCGAGTCGGGTCTTAGGACCGACCACGACACAACGCTGGTGTTATGCGACCGCAAAAGCACTCGATGAACACTTATGTTTTGCCTATGCACAGCAAGGTCTCCCCGTTACAGTCGTCCGTTATTTCAATGCCTACGGGCCGCGTGCAATGGCAAGCCAATATGGAGGGGTTATACCTAAGTTTATTACCTCCGCCTTAAAAGGAGAACCACTCACCGTCTATGGCGACGGCAGTCAAACCAGGTGCTTTACGTATATTGATGATATGGTGTCAGGAACCCTGTCATGCATGGACCATCGCTTTAATAATGAAGTCTTCAATATTGGTAAGGATCAAGTGCTAACAATCAACGAATTAGCTGCAAAAATTAAAACATTAACCCAATCGTCCTCGCCAATTATCCATATTCCCTATGACGCTGCCTATGGTAAAGGGTATGAAGACACACCCAATCGAATTCCAGATATGACAAAAGCCAATAAACTGCTCAATTTTTATCCTTTGATTGATATTGAGGAAGGCTTACGGAAAACAATCGCCTGGTACCAAACAGAACTGGAGAACGATCAAGTATGAAAGTCCTAGTCACTGGCGGGGCGGGGTTTATTGGCTCACATATCGTTGATTTGTTAATCGAAGAGGGTCATAACGTAATCGTTATCGATAATTTAAGTACCGGAAACAAAAAATTTATCAATAAAAAAGCAACCATTTATTTTGTGGATATCGCTTCCCCACAGCTAGAGGAAGTTTTTATAAAAGAAAAACCAGTATATGTCATCCATCAGGCTGCACAAGTAGATATAACGAAATCGATTCAGGACCCCGTTTTCGATGCCCATATTAATATCCTGGGGACGATTCACTTACTGGAATGCTGCCGGAAATTCAAGGTTCAAAAAATCATCTATTCCTCCTCCTGTGCCGTCTATGGTGAAACGACTGACTGTAGTATTCGAGAGGACTTTATGACTTGTCCGATCTCTTTTTATGGAATATCCAAGCAAACACCGGAAGAGTACATCCAACTTTATTCGCAATTTTACGGACTTCCCTTCACGATTCTCCGCTATGCCAATGTCTATGGTCCACGCCAGACCCCAAAAGGGGAAGGTGGCGTGATTGCTATTTTTATGAGAAAGGCTTTAAGAGGGGAACAATTGCTGATTTATGGGGACGGGGAACAGACTCGGGATTTTGTTTTTGTAAAAGATGTTGCCACCGCCAATCTCCTTGCCCTAAAACGGGGCGAAAATGAAATTATCAATATTGGTCTGAATCAAAAAACAAGTATTAATAACCTCCTTGCAATGATTTCATCCATGGCGGGGAATTCAGGGGCTATCCCCTTATATCTTCCGGCGCGTACTGGTGATATCCTCTACAGCCAGTTGAACAACGGAAAAGCAAGGCAGCTTTTGAACTGGAAGCCTAGCTATGATTTGTTTGCCGGTTTGGAAAAGACAATGGCGTTTTATGAAAAAGAGGATTTTATAGCAGGTATTCCAGATGAATAGGATCGTGACCGTTCTGATCCCCTTTTATAATCCAGGTGCTTATTTATTGGAAGCAATAGCTAGCGTTTTTGCCCAAAGTTATCAGGACTGGCTGCTATTGTTAATCGATGATGCTTCTACAGATAACACAGTAGTAAGGTTGGAAGAGTACCTAAAAGACCCACGCGTCAAATTGGTTCGGCATTTGGAAAATCAGGGCCAGTCAAAATCCATGAACACAGGTTTGGAACTCGTTGAAACTCCCTTTCTAATCCAACTTGATGCCGATGACTGGTTTTTCCCCAATACGTTGGAGGTGTTAGTAAAAGAATCAGTGGTGGTGCCTGACACCATCGCCGTCCTTAGTGGCAATATTAACCTTGTTTTTGAAAAAAGGCAGCGGGGCTCTGTGCATAAAAGAATTTCCAATAGCAGCATCTTGAAAAAGCAGGCACGGAGGCAAAGTCAGCGTGGAGTTAACATGATCGTGAAAAAAGGGCGTAACTTCAAAGACCGTTATGATTTTCTGCTCGCAAATAGTTCCCTCTGGCCCCGCTTTTATCGTACCAGCGCATTAAGGGATGTTGGTGGTTGGCCAGTAATTGACCCCTATGAAGGCCGTTATGCAGAGGACTTAATGATACTTTTTCGGCTAATTGAACATTATCACTTTCATTGGGTCGATGAGGTGTTGTTGAATCATCGCCGCCATGACAATAATCAAACCAATAAGTTGGAAATCTATCGGGAGATAATGGAGTGGACAGTGCGTGATACATTAAAACGCTGGGGCGATGATTATGAACCCATCTTTCACACTAGTGAGGGTGGATGGATAACCGTTTCCGAACTAAGTCCAAAATTTCGAGATTTTTGTTAGTATCAGGCACTAACATGTTCTTTTTTCTCTTATTCTTCCAGACTCAACAAAATCTAAAACGATCTGATTGCAGTTATTAACAAAGTTATCAACAATAATTAAGTTAATATCCACACTTATAGGTAGATATCCACATATTTTAGGTACTTATACACACTTAATGTGGATAAGTATGATTGAATAAAAAAATATTCCTAGGCATTCTTACTTATCCACATAATTTTAGCTGTTGTCCACAAAGTTAATAAATATATTAACAAACTTTAATTATCTATCCACATCTTCAATAAAAACTATCCACATTTTATTCGTTAAAAGGTGCAAGCTCCTCTCACGCGACGTAAGGATCGGAGGCTTCTGAATCCAGCTACGGTTGGATCCTTACCCCACTTTTTCCGGTAAAATTGGTCACCTATCAGGTTTATTGGTTACCACAATTTTGTGGAATGAGTATCAGTGGTCACCAATCAGTGCCATTGGTGACCACAATTTTGCGAAATGAGTAAAAGTGGTCACCAATCAGTGCCATTGGTGACCACAATTTAGTGAAATGAGCAAAAGGGGTCACCAATCTGGGCCCAAAGTGCGTGTGCCACTGCACACGTCATTTCTATTGTCATTTTAATTTTTAGCACCTATAATCGGAACCCACAGGAATGGACTATAGGTCCTTTCTACGATTTATTCTGGATTTTCTTTGGGTACTCCATCTTCGTTTCGTTCCACAATTGCCTTGAGCTCTCCCGTATCCCCTTTTGCATTAATAATCTCAAATATCTGGTTTAGTCCCTCACTTGTTTTATCATCTTCTTTTTTCAAAATAACACCTCCTCTTTTTACATATAGCATGACCATTGTCGCGCAAGTTTTTTACATTAACAAGGTGCAAATAATGAATTGCTCATTAATTCACAAAGTGTTCACTTATTCACTATTTCAGTGTGACCCTACTCACTTGGATAGTTTTTACAAAAGATAAAATAAAATGTAAGCACTTACATTAATAAGGGATAAATGGAGGAGATTCTAATGGGTAAGATAGTGAAATTTGTAGCATTTATGGTTATTTCTGTCATGGTATTAAGCGCATGTGGAAAAGCGGATCTTTCAATTGATAAATCTGTTGAAGCCAATTCAGACACCATTCTGACTTCAAAGGTATTCGGACCCCATGAGGATGTGAATCAAAAGCCAATTCCACTAAAAATAGATCGAATCAGCGAGCATGAAGTAAATATTGAAATGACCGCACAAATCACCGATATTGAAATTTCCAAAGGCGATATCTATAAAGCGTGGACCTTTAATGGCGAGGCACCTGGTCCCGTTATTGTTGTTAACCAAGGCGATAAAATTAATTTCACCTTAACGAACATGGATCCATCCATTCCACATAGCATGGACTTTCATGCCGTACACGCCTCACCATCGATGGATTTCGCCAATGTGATGCCGGACGAAAGCGGCACCTTCAGCTATCCGGCCGATAATCCTGGCGTGTTCATGTATCATTGCGGCACAAAACCCGTTCTTTCTCATATCGCCAACGGAATGCACGGGACGATTATCGTCAAACCAACCGAAGGCTATCCAACCGATTCTGAAATTGACCGGGAATTTGTCATCGTTCAAAATGAATGGTACAAATACAACGACTTGAACGATTTTACCAACGGAACACCAAAAAACGTAGTGTTCTCTGCCAAGGCTTTAAAAGATGGTGATGTCAATACGAATGGTACAGTTGGTGCCCTTGTTGACAAACCACTACTTGCGAAAGTCGGCGATAAAGTAAGATTTTATGTAATGAATGTGGGCCCAAATGAAGTCAGTAGCTTCCATGTTGTTGGTACCCTGTTTGATAATGTCTATCTTGACGGCAATCCCTTTAACCAACTGAAAGGGATGCAAACGGTCATGCTTCCGGCAAGCGGCGGGGCAGTAGTCGAGTTTACTGTAAAAAAAGAAGGCAGTTACCCTTTTGTCACACACCAATTCAATCACGCCACAAAAGGAGCAAACGGTGTTCTTAAAGTTACCAAAGACGGCCTTGACGATGGCAGCGAAACGATGGCGCATTAAAAAAGAAAAGGTACAGCACCTGGCCAGCCCCGATAGACTGCTTGCACTCCAAAGTGGCTAGGCTAGACAAACTTAAAAAGCGGATAATCGTGATCAGGGGCGACAATCTTTCCAGTTCACAATGTAATAAACTAATCCATATCCACATCGTCTCTTTTTCAATGATTTTTCGCCTGTAGACCCCCGCAGAATTATGTAGAAAAAAAACTATCCCTACCGACACCATTCTTCTAACTTCACTTCTAATTTCTGTTATCTTAAAAGAAATGAAAAAAGGGGGACGACATGTTGATGCACTTTGAACAAGTATTTGACGCGGTGTTAGGAGAGCGACAAATATTTCATAAAATCGATTGCCCCATTTGTGGATTTGAAGAAATCTTTTATGAAAGCCAAGCAACAAATAGGCTGATAGGGCGCGCATGCTCCCACTGCAATTTTATCCATAGATTTGAGAAAATAAATGTCCATCCACACAAAAAAACCTTAAGTAGTCGTAAATTGGTGAACGAATAGGCCATTACTAGCTCAATGCTGGACGTAATCCCAATCTTCTAAGATACACTATTATAGGGGCTTTTGAGGACAAAACTCGGAGAATAAAACACCCCTCCATTGCCGCCCCCAGGAGCTCAATTATTCTCTTTTTGGTCAATCAAACACACTCTATTAATCTCGGGAGGCACTGTGAACTACTCACAGTGCACATCCGGAGATTTTTTCCTCTTCGACGGAAACTGTGTGCACTACTCACAGTTCCTAACTCCACAGATGATCAGTTTGGTTCGTATATTGGTTTTTTGAATTGTACTCGATGCGAAAGAAGAATCCAGAAATTCTAGGATTCTTCTTTTTGGTAACGGTTACATTTTTAAACTGATTTCCACGACCTTATTATTATTATATGATGCTCTTTTCATTAGCTTAATCCTCAAAGCTTCACACAGGCAATCTTGCTGTAAGATTTCATTGTAGTGATGCTGGAAAAGATGATAATAATATTTCCCTCTAATTTACCTTTTCAACATATGTAAACCTCCTTTATAGTGGTTTGCATAAAAGTGAATCTTCCATCAGTGGGAGTTTTCTTCATCCCCCACTGATGGTTAGATGAACCAATCGGGCCTTTACG
>JAIMAD010000023.1 GCA_023512145.1 Bacillus sp. (in: firmicutes)
GTTTACCACCAAGTTCAAGGGCGAACATTAAACTGACAACGGAAACGACAAGAGTTATCGCACCAATCCAGTCAATTTTCTGCTTGGAATGTGCTAATGATTCATGATAATAACGGGAAATTAAAATAAACGAGACAATTCCGATTGGAACATTAACATAAAAGATCCAGTGCCAGCTAAAAGAATCGGTAATATACGCACCAAGCAACGGACCTAATACACTGGACGCACCAAAGACTGCCCCAAGCAATCCTGTCATTTTTCCGCGGGACTCTGGTGGAAAGATATCAAACACAATCGTAAAGGCAATTGGCATCAAAGCACCTCCGCCAATCCCTTGAATTGCACGAAAGATGCTTAATTGAACAATACTTTGGGCAATTCCGCATAAGGAAGAGCCAATCAGAAAAACGATTAAGCCAAAAATAAAAAAACGTTTTCTGCCGTACATATCGGATAATTTACCAAAAATAGGCATCCCTGCCATTACCGCCACCATATAGGCTGACGTTACCCAAATAAATTTGTCAAAGCCGCCCAGATCCGAAACGATTGTCGCCATTGCTGTTGCAACAATCGTGTTATCCATCGCGGCCATCAGAATTGCTAAGAGTAGGCCAGTGACGACGTACTTAATATTAATGTCCTTTTTAATCATTAAGAACTCCTTCTTCACCAGAATTATAAGTACGTGATTAGAGTGCTTTTTTTCCATTATGTTAAAATCATTGGTAAAATTAATAATGGAGTGAACACGGTTTTAAAATCAAGATATAGTAATTTTAAAAGGAAGGATAGTAACTGTCAATTTTTAGATAAAAATTAACATTAACTTTTAATAAAGGTGGAAATTGGAAACTTTTTACGAGTGAAAACAAAAAAGGGTGGAATGTGGCAATGTATCAAATTTACACACGTCAGGAAAATAAAAATAAGGTTTACGAGTTAGCAAATTCAGATTATAGTTCTTGGTTAAAGGTAGTTCCAGAGCGTGGTGGGATTATTACTGGACTTGGCTTGTTAGGCGAGGAACTGCTTTTTTTAAATAAGGAAACGCTCGATAATCCTGAAAAAAATATTAGAGGTGGAATTCCGATACTTTTTCCTATCTCAGGACAATTAGAAGATGGGAAATACGAATGGAATGGCACGGTTTATCATATGAAAAACCATGGCGTTGCCAGAAATCTGCCGTGGGAAGTAATTGAAACCAGTGCAGATGCTTCACAAGCATCTATTTCCTTATGCTTAAAAAGTAATGCAGAAACCATAAAGTCCTTTCCTTTTGAATTCGAATTGATATTCACCTATGTATTAACTGAGGAGGGCTTGACTATTAAGCAGGAATATCGAAATAATTCGGATACCGCCATGCCGATTTATGCAGGTTTCCATCCTTATTTTAAAACTGCCTCGAAAAATCTCTTGTATCAAACCGATGCAACGTCCTATGTGGATTATAACGATATGGAGCGCAAAGAGATAAACGGTAGCCTAGATTTAACAGATAAAAAGGAATCCTTTATCCTGATGGATGCACAAGAAAGGGAAATCTCCTTTGAACTGCACGATCGTAAGAAAACGATTACCCTTACATATGGTGATGAATTTAAGTATGTCGTGATATGGCAAGAGAATAACCAAGAGTTTGTTTGCGTTGAACCATGGATGGCAATGACAAATGAGTTGAATCGAAAAGAGGAATTAGTGATGATCCAACCAGGAGAGATATTGACAACAGCGATGGGAATTTCAGCCAGATAAATAAAAGAAGTCCAGAACAACCATTTGGTTTTTCTGGACTTCTTTATTTTGTGAACCCCCCCTGTAACTAAGAGGATAAAAAGAGATATTATCTTTGAAAAAACTCAACCTTTTCACCATCAGGACCGTACACAAAGAAGTTACAGTAACCGTTTGGAAGTGTTGTGATCTTTGGATCGACAAATCTAACTGCTAATTTTGTTAACTGTTCGAATTCTGCTTCAATATTGTCGACAGTAAAGGCTATATGATTCACAACACCTGCTGTCGGAAAATCCTCAGTCGAACCATAAATTAATTCTAATTCTGTCTCATCGGATCCATAAAAGCCAAGGAAGGCTAACGTCTTTGAGATACTTTCAATCGTAAACGTATCCTTTAATTCCATGCCAACAACATCCTGATAAAACGTAATCGAAGCATCAAGATCTTTTACCATGACACCTACATGGTCAATCTTCTTTCCTGCCATAGTTACTGCCTCCTACTATGTAAACTGCTTAGGATTTTAACATATCATGGTCAACGTAACGTGTGCCGTTCATTTCGCTAATTACATTAATCGCTACTTTTGCACCGTCACCAGCTGTAATGATTGTGTGCATACTGACACCAGCAACCGTACCAGCAGCCCATATGCCTTCAATATTCGTTTTTCCAGCTGCTGTGACGTCTAGAACTGTTTTGATTCTTGGTTCTGTACCAGGCTTAGTTGTTAAACCAATCGTTTCAGCAAGATCCGTCATCATCCCAGTTGCTACGATTACATGTGTCGCTTCAACTTCATTTTGATCAGTTTCTATTTTAAAACCATTCTCTATTTTATTAATAGTAGTAACAGTAGCTTGGACTATTTCTGCGCCAAACTTGCTTAGTTGCTTTTTACCGACTGCTACAAGATCTGGACCAGAAATTTCTGCAACACCATAGTGATTTTCAAGCCAGGCACGCTTCGTAACGCTTTTGTCATTATCAACAACCAATGTTTTCTTTCCAGCCTTCGCCGTAAATAAAGCAGCACTTGCTCCAGCAGGTCCTGCACCAATAATTACTACATCGTACATATCAATTCCTCCAATTTAATTAAAATGATTCTTAACTAATAGCGTAACTTAAATGAAAAGTTATGTAAATTTATACGCTCTCTTTAAAATGGGGAATTTCGTATTTAATTATTCCCATCCTTCAATCGCTTAAACAGTTATTCTCTTTATCCTCTCGGGAATGACAAAATAAAAAGAACCATCATTTCCGTCTTGGGAGTGATGGTTCTTGTGTTTGAATTGATATAAATGGTCTTTTTTTGTCTTTGTCATTCTTGCTCTCATGTCTGTATAAACAAACGGGCTTCGCTTTCTTCAGGGTTCCTTCTACCTTCACGAACAATCTTTTCTCGTAATTTTTGGGCTTTCGATTTCGCCACAGCAATCACTCCTCTAATTATAGTTCATTCTATTATATAATAGAATTCATTAGAGTAAACCCTCTTTCAGAAAATGACTTGGATATTCAAGGGGGATAAATTTATCGCAGATTAACGGGCAGTAAAACCCCCACTGATGGAAGATTCACTTTTATCAAGAGTTTTGGTTATTCAATTCAGTTTTTTTGTATTTTTTGAAGGATGCTTGTTTACGCGTATGCAGGAAGTAATAGAGAACAATTCCAAAAAGAACATAGAAGGAACCTAAGAAGTATAGAGTGCTATAATCCATTTTAGCTGCAGCTAATCCAACTACAAATGAGCCCAAGGCAATACCTATGTCATAGATTGATAGGAAGGTAGCTGTAGCTAAGCCTCTTTTTCTAGATGCTGCATCTTGAATGGCGATCGTTTGAAAGGTCGGAAAAAGAGTTCCCCATCCTAAACCAATCATTCCTGCGGAAAGGAGGAAACTGCCAGCACTGCTACTCTGACTTAAGACAAACATCCCAATTGCAAACAAGACGATGGACGGAAACACAATAACGTTAGGACCATATAGGTCTAACCATTTTCCAGTAAAAGGTCTTGATATTAATAAAACAATCGCATAAACCACAAAGAAAAGACTGGATACCTCTGCCAGATTTATTTCATTTGCATATATGGATACGAAGGAAAGAAGGGCTGAATAGACGATGGCAAGGAAGCTGCCAACAATCGCGATTGGAACAGCAGAAGCCTCGAAAAAGCTACGAAATGAAAAAACCGAATGGGCAACCATATGGTCGGGTTCTTCAGTTTCTAGAATCTTTACGCTTAACCCTGTAATGAGAGCACCAATGGCTACGATGACACTGATGATGAAGAGGGTTTCTGCTCCCCACTGTTGAATGGTGGTTAAACCGACAAATGGTCCTAAAACCATGGCTAAATTAGTCGACATAATAAAGTAGCCCATACCCTCGCCGCGGCGTGAAATCGGAATGAGGTCAGCAACAATTGCCCCTGCAGCAGTAGTGGCCATCCCAAAACCAATTCCGTGTAACAAACGAATCAAAAGAAAACCAGTGATTGTACTTGGAAAAAAATACAAAATTGAGGCACCCGCAAAAATAAGAAGGGCTGTAAGCAGGACCTTTTTATGACCTGTCCGTTCAAGCCATTGACCAGCAAGCGGACGAGAGATAATCGCAGAAATCAAAAAGACAGTTGTCATCAATCCAGCTTCTGATGCAGTACTGTGAAACTCCTCTATAGCATAAATTGGCAGTGTAACGAGCAAGACATAAAAAGTTAAAAACAGAAAAAAGTTACTTAAGGAAATGCTCATAAAACTTTTTGTCCATAATTTTTGTTTATTCATATGATAACTCCTTATTTTGAAATTTCTTGTAACCAGCTTTTTTGCAATTTAAAAAGCTCTTCCTGTGAAACCTCTGGAAGATGCTCCAATAAAGATAGATTCGTCTCAAATACGGTTCTTTCCCAGTTTGGATACTCTGTTAATGCCTTATCTGTTAATTGAATATGCCGCTCACGTTTATCTTTGCCTGGTACCTGACTCACATAGCCTTGTTTGACGAGGCGTTGGATGGTGCGAGTCATCGGTGGTGCTTCAACAAATAAAGATTCACAAAGTTTTTTTTGTGTTAATGAGCCTTTGGTTTTTAAAATAAACAACACGGCCCACTGGGCACTAAATAATCCATATGGTTTCAATGCTTCATTGAGTTTATTGGTAAGTTGCCGTGAAAGCTTATGAAGAGTATGGAACAAATCATGGCTATACATTGGGGATTGCCTCCAAATTTTAAAGTAGTTACCTGGGTAACTATAATGGGTCTGTTAACATATGTCAAGGGATGAACACTTAAAGGGATTTGAGTGTTGTTCGCGGTATTATCGAAGAAATTATCGGGAATAAGTATTTAACTCAGGAAGGGTGTGAAGGTTTCCGCCCTAAAGGGGAGGAATCCGCGGTCTAAACCCCGGTAAACATAAAAATCCCGCGGAAGGAAAATCCAACTCCGCGGAATAATTTGATGCTATCTTAACACATTAAAATATCGTGCCTCCGGATGTGCAAAGACCATCGCCGAAACAGATGCTTCGGGTTCCATCATACAGCCCTCAGTTAAATGGATTCCTATTTCCTCAGGCTTAAGTAGCTTGAAGAGCTTTTTCTGATCTTCTAAATCAGGACAGGCAGGGTAACCAAACGAAAAACGCTGTCCTTGATAATGAGCGGCAAAGCGGTCTTGCATCGTAAACGTGAGTGGGTCCGGGAATCCCCAGCGGTCGCGCATTTGCCGATGAATCAATTCTGCAAAGCCTTCTGCTGTTTCGAGCGCCATTGCCTGAAGCGCGTGGCATTCGAGAAAACGTCCATTCTGCTTGAATTGGTCGGCTTTCTCGCGGATTCCTTTCCCGGCGGTTACGTTAAAAAAGCCAACATAATCCTTTTCACCGCTTGCAACAGACTTTATAAAATCTGCCAAGCAGAGATATGGAGCCGATTCCTGACGTGGAAAATCAAACGTTTCGATGACGCTATTGGGATTTTCTGGGTCATAGATAAGAATCTTATTCCCGTCTGATTGTGCTTGGAAAAATTGATAAACGGCAGCAGGTATAATCCACTCGTTAACACGTGCATCTGCTAATAATTGGTCAACCACTTCTTTTACTTTTAGGGCTTTTTCATCCTTCTCGGCAAGCAGCTTCGAAATTTTTCCCTTTACACCGAGATGGTGACCAAGTAGCATTTGCATATTGATATATGGCTCAATATGGGAAAGAGAATATGATTTTAACACATGCCTTCTCAAATCCTTAGGAATAAAAATGGGTACCTCTGTTGATATGGATGGCTTTACCTTTACCGCAACGCTTGCTATGGAGCTACGATCAAACTCTCTTGGAATTGCTGAGGAGGCTAACTTTTCATTTTTTTCAGCAAAAAGCTTTTCATGTTCCTCAGGAGATCCCAGTTGATTGGCAAGGGCAAGGCCTGTCATCGCATCCTTTGCATAAAGGACAAGTCCATCATAGTCCTTGCTGATTTTTGTATCTGTGAACTTTCTTGACAAGGCGGCGCCGCCAACTAAAATTGGCACTGAGATTCCGGCTTGCTTCATATCCTGTGCCGTTAACACCATTTGTTGGGCAGATTTCACGAGCAAGCCAGACAAACCGACCATATCGGGCTTTTCTCTAAGAACAGCCTGAACCAAATCGGTGGGGTTCACCTTAATCCCAAGGTCAATCACTTGATAGCCGTTATTGCCAAGAATGATTTCGACGAGATTTTTACCGATATCATGAACATCACCTTTTACGGTTGCTAAAATAATTTTTCCTTTTGACGCTGAAGCATCGCCCTTTTCCATATAGGGTTCTAAAAATGTGACAGATGCTTTCATGACCTCCGCACTTTGAAGAACTTCGGCAACAATTAACTGGTTGTCATTAAATAACCGGCCAACTTCCTTCATTCCTTCCATTAAAGGACCATTTATAATCGCAAGTGGTGCTGTGTAGGTAGCAAGTGCCTTTTCTAAATCCGGCAGTAAGCCTTCTTTCGTGCCTTCGACAACGTAATAGGCGAGTCGTTCTTCTAGGGTCATGTTTGGTATGGTTACTTTCGGTTCTTTCTTTTTGCCACGATAAAATTCAGTAAAGGTCGCGAGCGTCTCATCGGTTGTATTAAACAAAAGGGACTCAGCTAATTGGACTTCTTCCTTGGAGATGGAAGCAAAGCGCTCTAATTTTTCCGTATTTACAATGGCATAATCAAGACCAGCCAATGTGCAATGGTAGAGATAGACCGAGTTTAGAACTTCCCGGCCGACGGGTGGCAGTCCAAAAGAGACATTGCTAACTCCGAGAATCGTTTGTACCTCTGGAAGGTGTTCCTTAATTAACCGAATTCCTTCAACTGTAGCCTTAGCAGAACCGATATATTGGGCATCACCTGTACCAACTGGAAAAACAAGCGGGTCAAAAATAAGATCCTGTGGCCTCAGATGATATTTATTCACTAAAAGATCATAGGAGCGTTTGGCTATTGCAAGTTTTGCCTCGGCCGTAACGCCCATGCCTTCTTCATCAATGGTACCAACAACAACAGCTGCACCATAGCGGTGGATTAATGGGACAACGGCTTGGAACCGTTCTTCACCATCCTCAAGATTAATCGAATTAATAATCGCTTTTCCTTGTGAATACTTAAGGGCCCGCTCGATTACTTTTTCATCGGTTGAATCGATAACAAGTGGCGCCTTTACTTTTTTCACGACTTCTTTAATGAAATTTTCCATATCGACCATTTCATCCCGGTCAGGATCGGCAAGGCAAAGATCAATGACATGGGCACCGCCCTTGACTTGTGCCCTGGCAACCTCGGAAGCTTCTTCAAACTTCCCCTCAGAGATTAGTCGTTTAAATTTACGAGAGCCAATCACATTTGTCCGTTCGCCCACCAAAAGTGGTCTTAGCGTTGGGTCGTCATAAATGAAGGGCTCGATTCCGGAAATCATATGAACTGCGGAGGGTTTGACTTCCCTTGGTTGATACGGTTTCATCGCCTCGGCAATGGCCTTAATGTGTTCAGGAGTTGTCCCACAACAGCCGCCAACAATATTAAGCCAGCCTTGAGCAGCAAAATCAGCCAACTTTTTTGCTAAAGTCTCTGGTGTTTCATGATAGTGACCTTCTTCATCAGGCAAACCTGCATTCGGATAGCAGCTGACCGCGGTCGAGGCAAGGCTAGCTAATGTACGAACATGGTCCTGCATGAATTCTGGTCCTGTTGCACAGTTGAGACCGACAGCAATGGGATTCATATGCTCAATTGAAATATAAAAGGCTTCAATGGATTGACCGGCAAGTGTCGTACCCATCGGTTCAATCGTTCCCGAAATAAAGAGTGGCAACGTTTTTCCTGTTTTTTCAAACGCCCGTTGAATCCCAACATTTCCGGCTTTCACATTCAGCATATCTTGACTCGTTTCAAGTAGAAGCAAATCAACACCACCATCAATTAAGCCAATAGCTTGTTCCTCGTAAGCAGCAGCAAGGGCATCAAAGGTTGTCCCACCAGTTACACTTAATGTTTTCGTGGTTGGACCCATTGAGCCTGCCACATAACGGGGCCACTCATCGGTTGAAACTTTGTAAGCTTCTTTCACAGCGAGAAATGCAGCTATTTTATTTATTTCATAGGCTTTATATCCAAGATCATAGTCATCAAGAACCAGGCTTGTTGCCCCGAAGGTATTGGTTTCGATAATGTCGGCGCCAGCCTCTAAGTATTCTCTGTGAATAGTGGCAATAACAGAGGGAGCGGTTAAAACCAGATGTTCGTTACAGCCGTCATACATCTCGCCGCCAAAATCCGTTGCGGTAAGATCTGCTTGTTGGATCATTGTGCCCATTGCCCCATCCATGACGAGAATTCGCTTTTTTAATTGTTCACTAAATGGTACTTTTGGCATAGCTGATTCCCCTCCTAGCGTTAGTTAAGTATAAATTTTTGACTTTGAGAATTGTCCAGCTCTAGCACCCAACGGCTAGTGTACTAGCCCTCTCCTCCCTACGATAAGTCAACATCGAATCACTTGCGTTCTTCGTGTTTCCTTTATCTCAGTCGGCGCGGTCTAGTCCATACGCCGCTAAACGGGTGCTTTCGCTTTTCTCTCTGGCATAAAGAGCCAGCTCTGCGGTTAGTTCATAGCGTAAAAATGGTGTTATTAAATAAATTCCGTTGAATAAATCTAAGGCTGCATCAATTAGCGACTTTGTTATGTCAATTCCCTCACGGGTGGCAAGGAGTGGCTGATCATGCAATGCGGCCATCCGATTGCGAATGGGATCAGCAATTTTGATGCCAGGTACTTCATTATGAAGGAACTCGGCATTCTTGCTATTTAAGAGAGGCATTAAGCCAATATAGATGGGTGCATCAAGGTGCTTCGTACATTCATAGACTTCGATTAACTTTTCCTCAGAAAAAACTGGTTGGGAGATAAAGTAATCAGCACCAAAGTGTATTTTTTTCTCAAGTCGCTTGACCGCTTTCTCGACAGAGCGGACATTCGGGTTAAAGGCTGCGGCAATGCTGAAGTCTGTTTTCTGCCCTAAGTCCTTCCCTGAAAAAGACAAACCTTCATTTAACTGTTTAATCATTTGAATCAACTCAAACGAGGATACATCGTAAACGGACGAAGCACCTGGGAAATCGCCAACCCTTGCTGGATCACCAGTTATCGCAAGCACATCATTCATACCAAGGGTGTGCAGCCCCATTAAATGGGATTGTAAACCAATGATATTGCGGTCACGGCAGGAAATATGAATGAGTGGACGCATGCCTAAATTGCTTTTCACCAGATAGCCTAGTGATTCATTGGAAATTCTCACTGTTGCCAGCGAATTATCCGCTAGTGTAATCGAATCAATTCCTGCCTTTTTTAACGCTTTTGCCCCTTCGAAGAACTTTGTCGTGTCTAGCTTTCGAGGTGGGTCCAATTCGACAATCACGGAAGGTCTCTCTTTGACAATTTCCTGTAGGGGAGTGAACTCCCTTTTAGCTGCCAGAGATTCAACAATTATCTTCTTTGGTATCAATTTTACGACTTTTTCTGTAATTGGAACACTATTCTTTAATTCGGATGCGAAGGCCCTGATGTGTGCTGGTGTTGTCCCGCAGCAGCCACCGAGCAAACGAACACCTTCATTTCGAAAGCTTTGAGATGATGTGCGAAAATATTCGGCGTCTCCCTCATAATGAAACTTTCCGTCCGTATAGGCAGGTAGACTTGCGTTTGGATAAGCAGAAAGATAGGCATGTTCGAGTAATTCAATCTGCTCCAACGCTAACAACATATGATGGGGGCCGAGCCGGCAATTAAGACCAACAACATCGGCTCCGAGTCCTTCGAGTCTTTTTAAAGCGACATTGACGGGCGTTCGATTTTGTAGGTAGCCGGGATCCTGAAGGGAAACCTGAGCAATAATTGGCAGCCTTGTTTCTTTCCTGGCAATCGTTAGAATGGTTTCAAGTTCCTCAAGGTCGTAAAAGGTTTCAAGTAACAAACCATCAACACCCTCGAGTAAAAGGCAATATAATTGTTCGCGGAAGCTTCGTTTTAATTCTTCGAGTGAAATCGATTCAGGTTTGATCCCACGATTTCCGCCAATGGTTCCAAGCACGTAAGCGTTGTTTTGTGCAGCTTTTTTAGCATTACAAACCGCGGCACTGTTGATTTCTTTCACCGAGTCTTCGAGACCGTAGCGCTGGAGCTTTAAATAGTTTGCTGCATAGGTATTTGTTTGGATGATGTCTGCACCGGCATCAATATAGGCCTTATGGATATTTTGGATTTGTTCTGGCTGGGACAGATTCATTTCTTCATAACAGAAATCCGTTCCATATGAGTAAAGGAGAGTTCCCATGGCACCATCAGCAATTAAGATTTGCGTTTTTAATTTTTCTAAAAAGCTCATCGTAATTCTCCTCTTCCGACCACCAATTGGTTCTGGCTTAGTACTTCAAACGCCTGGGAAAAGTCATTGATTAAATCATCAGGATTTTCAAGACCCACCGATAAACGGAGCAGACTGTTTTTAATTCCAAGTTTTTCTCTTTCAATTTGCGGTATGGCTGCATGAGACATCTTCGCTGGATAGGACAAAATCGATTCAACGGCACCAAGGCTGACAGCAAAAACAGGAATATTAACCCCGGAAACAAAGGAACGAACGGCAGCTTCATCAGCTAGTTCAAAGGATAAAACTGCTCCGGCGCCAAATGCTTGTGCTTGTTGCAAGTCATACTGTGGGTGATTTTCAAGGCCTGGATAATAAACGTTTTCAACGAGTGGGTGGGCTTGTAAAAAACTAGCGATCCGTAGCGCTGATTTCTGCGAATGTTCAAGCCGGACATGAAGGGTTTTTAATCCTCTTAGAACAAGCCATGCATCCTGGACACCAAGAACCGCGCCAAAGGAATTTTGCAAGAAAGCGAGTCTCTTCGCTAAATTTTCATCCTTCACAACTGCAAGTCCAGCGATGACATCACTATGCCCTGATAAAAACTTGGTCGCACTATGAAGGACAATATCTGCCCCGAGCGCCAATGGTTTTTGCAATGCAGGGGTAAGGAAGGTGTTGTCGACAAAGGTAAGTGCTTGATGTTCCATCGCTAAGGCGCCAATTGCTCGAATATCTGTTACCTTCAAAAGCGGATTGGAGGGAGTTTCCACATAGAAAGCTTTTGTATTTGGCTTAATCTTCTTTTTTACGTCATTAAGGTCGGTCATATCGACAAAGGTATGCTCAATTCCAAATCGGGTAAGGACTTCAGTAACCATTCGATACGTGCCCCCATAGACATCGGCGGAAATAATCACGTGATCTCCTGATGAAAGGAGCAGAAAGGCCGTTGAGATAGCGGCCATCCCTGATGAAAACGCAAATCCTCTTGTTCCGCCCTCTAAATCAGCAATGACGTCTTCGAGTGCTTCTCTAGTTGGATTTAAACTACGCGCGTAGTCATATTTACCAAACCGATCAATGTCAAATTGATGAAAGGTGGATGCGTGCTGAATCGGTACACTCACGGCCCCTGTCACAGCATCGATTTTGTGGCGATTATGAAGAAGCCTTGTTTCAAAACAGTAGTCCTCTTTTTCCATCAAACACTCACCCCTTCATGTATATTGGCAAAAGCTTGCTTTAGATCAAAAATGATATCCTCTGCATTCTCAATCCCGACAGAAAAACGTAATAATCGATTACATACACCTGATTGTATGCGTTTCTCTTCGGGAATATCGGCATGTGTTTGTGTCGCAGGATAGGTAATAAAACTTTCAGTCCCGCCGAGGCTCTCGGCAAAGGAAATCAATGACATTCCTTGTAAAAAGGGATTAATCCATGTTTCTTCTTTTAAGCGAAAAGAAACCATCCCGCCTTGTCCAGGGTAGAGGACATCGGTCACATCTTTATGATTGGTTAAATATTCGACGATTTTTTTGGCGTTTTTCTGATGTCGTTCCATCCTCAGGGACAAGGTTTTCATGCCGCGCATCAAGAGCCACGAATCGAAGGGACCAAGCACAGCACCTGCCCCGTTATGGTAGAGTGCAAGCGATTCACACAATTGTGCACCTTTTGCGACGATGAGACCTGCAAGGACATCATTGTGGCCGCCTAAGTATTTTGTTGCACTATGAATGACGATATCTGCTCCAAGGACAATTGGTTGCTGCAAAAGTGGTGTATAGAAGGTATTGTCAACAATCAGTAATATTCCGTGTTTCTTCGCTATTTCGGAAACAGCTGCGATATCAGATTGCTGCATGAGAGGATTTGTAGGAGTCTCCAGGAAGATCGCCTTTGTTTGTGGAGTAATCTTACTTTCAATTACATCCGGACAACAGGTATTAACATACTGACAATTCAAACCCCATTTTTTATAGCCCGTTTCTAATAAACGATAGGTGCCACCATATAAATCCTCACTAACTAACCATTCATCACCTGACTGGAATAAGGAAAGAACCGTAAAGATGGCCGCCATTCCTGAGCTGCAGGCAAAGCCCTGGTCGCCGCATTCCAAATCAGCAATTGTTTTTTCAAGGAGCTGACGCGTAGGGTTCCCGGTGCGACTATAATCAAACCCAGTGGATTGCCCAATTCCCTCGTGACGGTAAGCTGTTGAAAAGTAAACAGGTGGATTCACCGTTCCCGTTGCTTCATCACTGCGATTTCCAATTTGGGCAAGTTTCGTATCAATTTTGTACATGACATACACTCCTTTTAGATAATAAAAAAAAGTCTTCTATAAGAAGAAGACTTTTGTCGGCAAGACACTTTGTCATTCTTCTTATCTTGCAAATTAGTAAAACATTTGCAGGACTTAGCACCTTTTCAATGAATTATGCCATTGATGGTTGCTGAGGTGTCATAGGGCCATTCCCTCTACCTCTCTTGATAAGAAAGTAAGTATTTAGATTATTTATAAAATTTACTACAGTTTGATGGGAGTGTCAACTGGTTTTCACGAATTATGAGTATATAAGGTCTAAATGCTCCTTTAAGTATTTTACGACTAGTTTAACGTTGGGTTCCTTTAGAAGGTTATCGTGGTGTGTTGGAACACTATGCACATGAATACTGCCGTCATTGGTTGTTTCCCAGCCAAGGTACTCCTTTGGATTGTTATTTTCATCCGCACAAATTAGTAATACTTCACCAGGGTAAGGCTTTGGCTTATAGGTACTGATAGCTTTTTTAAGTGATAACTTTGCATCCGCTGGTGGGGATACTGGCTTGCTATTAAACAGCTTCAAAGCATTACGACTTTTTTCAATAAAGAATGAGATTCGTTGATTTAAAGGAGTTTCAGATAATATCTTCAGGTTATTTAATATTAATTTCTTGTAAGAGATATCATTATTAATCTCAATTCGTTTACGTTTTGGGTTAGCAAAATTGAGAATGGATAGTAATGAGACTTCCTGACTTCTCTGTAAAAGTTTATGTGCCATTTCATAAGCAATTGCTCCGCCAAAACAATATCCTAAAAGAAAAAATGGTCCGTTCGGTTGTATTTCCCTTAACTCTTTTATATATTTATCTGCTAACAATTCAACACTTATATTTGTGTCATTCTCTTCATTTGTATATCTTAGTCCATAAACAGGTTGGTCATTCCCCATTTCTAAGGCTAACTCTCTATATACTAATACTTCACCACCACCTCCATGAATACAGAAAAGCGGTGGCTTTGAGCCAGATGGTTGAATGGTCACCAAGGAGGAGGACATAGCCTTTTCAAAATTATTTGATGCTATATGTCTAGCTAGCTTTTCAATTGTATCTTCTTGAAAAATAATCGATACTGGCAATCTAATATTAAATGTACTTTCAATATCAGAAAACATTTTCATTGCTAATAAAGAATTACCACCTAATTCAAAGTAGCTATCATTGACCCCAATCGCTTTAACCTCTAATAAGGTTTCCCATAATTGTATCAGCTTTTCTTCAATTGGATTTCGTGGTAAGACAATATGTTCATTGGATCCTGCCACGGTAGGTGCAGGTAATCTTTTACGGTCTATTTTCCCAACAGGAGTGATAGGAATTTCTTTTAACTCAATAAAAAATGTGGGTATCATAAATTCAGGCAGTTTTTCACGTACATAAGAACGCAGCTCATTTTGGTCAAAAAATACCCCTTTATTCATTACAACATAGGCAACAAGCTCTTCCGTTCCGCTCTTACCTTTTATTGTTCCTGCTACTGATTGCCGAACTCCTGGAAACAAACCTACGATGGTCTCGACTTCTCCTAGCTCGATTCTACATCCTCTTATTTTTACCTGATCATCAGCCCTGCCAATAAACTCAATATTTCCATCTTGGCGATAACGAACAAAATCACCCGATCTATATAACTTTCTCCCAAGAGTATCATTAAAAGGGTTGGAAGGAAATTTCTCCCTTGTTAATTCGGGTTTATGCAAGTACCCTCTTGCGATACCGTCTCCTGACATATATAATTCCCCAATCACTCCTATCGGAACAGGCTGAAGAAAGTTATCCAAGATATAGACATGGTCATTGGAAATCGGACGTCCGATTGGAATCGAAGTGGAATTAGGTAAGACTTCTTTCACATAATAACTTGTCGTGTTAACTGCATTCTCAGTAGGTCCATACGCGTTTATCAACTTACAACCCTTTAGTTTTGACAAAAACTTTTGGGCAAGCCACACAGGAAGAGCTTCCCCACCTGAGTATACTTGCCGCAGGCTTCCTAAATCATCACTGTAATCCTCAAGCAAAAAATTTAGTAAACCAGGACCAACACGTAGAGTAGTAACAAGGTTTTGCTTAATCGTGCTTGCAATTTCTTCAAAGGTGGGTTTATGGGAATCCATGACTACAAGTTTTCCACCATTCAATAGAGCACCATAAATTTCAAAAGCGGAAACATCAAAGGCAACTGAACCACGATTCAAAAAAGTTTCTTCTGGTCCTACTAACGCATAAGCATTATTTTTTACAAGGCGAACTATTCCGCGATGGACCATCTCAACCCCTTTAGGTTTCCCGGTCGATCCAGAGGTGTACATAACATAGGCCAAGCTCTCCGCACTACAGTTAAAATGTATGCGTTTTTTAGGTTGAGTCGTAATGGCAGCAGCTACCTTATCGAGGCAGATAACTTTTGAATCAATGGGAGGAAGTTCCTTAGAAATAGACTCAGTGGAAATCACAAATGAAACGCCCGAATCCCCCAGCATATAGGCGATTCTTTCTTTGGGATAGCTTAGATCAAAAGGTACGTATGCTCCGCCTGCTTTAAGAACCCCCAAAAAGCTAGCAATCATATCAAGAGACCGATTAAGGCAAATAGCTACCAACTGCTCGTGAGCAATATTTAATTCTCTTAAGTAATTCGCTATTTGATTGGCCCGTTTATCCAATTCATGGTAGGTCATCTCTGTATTACCAAAAACCAATGCTATGCTATTAGGGTTAAGCTTCACCTGTTCTTCGAAGAGTTGATGGATACTAGAATCTCGAGGATAATCCACATCTGTTTTATTCCATTCAACAAGAAGTTGATGTCTTTCTGGTTCGGTAAGTAAGGGGAGCAACGATATTTGTTTGTTCGGATTGGCTAGAGCACCTTCAAGCAGATAATTAAAATGCCCTGCCATCCGAATGATTGTTTCTTCTTCAAAAATACCTTTATTGTAAATAAGCGAACATCTAAGCTCATCGTGTGTTTCTATAATTTTTAACGACAAATCAACTTCGTCTATTAGAGGCCCAGGGGCTTCAATACTTGGCAGTTCCCCATAATACAGCATTAATTGGAAGAATGGATTATTGTTACGATTGCGTTCGGGGCTAAGCTCAGAAACCAGCCTAGTAAAAGGTATACTTTGGTGCTCGTATGCCTCAAGGGCAACTTTCCTTACTTCGTGTAGTGCATCTCTGAATGTCATCTCGGCTTGCAATTGAGTTCGCATCACTAATGTGTTGGAAGATAAACCGATTAATGGTTCCTTTTCTGGATGGCTTCTTTGAGTTACAAAGGTTCCGACTCTAATATCCTCTTCGCTGGTATAACGGTGGAGGAGAATTTTGAATATGGTCATTATCACCATGAATGAGGTAACATTTTCTTGCTGTGATAGTGATTTGATGTTTTGATTGATGTTGTTTGGTATTGTAAAGCTCCAAGTTTTTACCTCAAAAGTAGACCGAGGTAATCTGGGGTAGTCAATCGGGAGGTTAAGTTCGGTAATCTCACTACCGAGTTGTTCTTTCCAGTAAGCTAAATCATTAACTATGTTTTTTAATAGGTAATTCTTCGTCATTTCTGCCTCCTTGTTAACATGAAAACTTAAAGTATTCCATATCAATGGTTAAAAATTTCGCGAACTGAAAAAACTAATTGAAGCAAACTGAGAACTTGCTACTAGTGAGCACTATCATGATGAGAAAATCATGTAGCGATTTCTGGTCAACAAGATTGATAACTTGTTGCTTTTGTCTGTTCTTCTTGTGGTGTTATCCTTCATAATTCTTTTTCTTTTCTATAATTTTATTAGACTAAATATATAAATTATGTTTTTCTAGATTAGTTGTCTTTAAAGTGACTGAAATTAATTATTTATATTTTAAATATTCAGACTACAAAATCCATTAAAGCATGTTTTTTGTTCTTTGTAAAGAACGTTTTTAAAAGAAACTTATTAGTTGATTTTTGATATTTTTGCAGTTTTATTTACCTGTAAAAGAAAAGAAATATGATGATAAATGACATTTTCTAATGATTTTCGACAATCAACGAGTAGATAAGTTTAGTTAATTGTCTGGATATAATTATTAAAAAGGCAGAATTTCAAATTAATCAATAGTAAAAATACAAAAGACCAATCTTTTACATTAGCAAATTATGTCATATTTTAGGTTTAATAATTTTCAAAAAGTAACAAAAATACCTATTGACTCGTTCTTTATATGGAACTAATATTGAGATTAAGGAACAATATAAAATTTCAGAGAATTCAGCATTATTAACAATAACTAGATGGAAAAGGTGATTAAATGAATATGTATAGACCAATAAATAATCTCGATAAGAGGGTAGCTAAGGATATAAACATAAAGGAATTATTCAATGTCATAAAAAAGCGGTTTTGGTTAATTGCATTTATTACAGTTCTTGTTGGGGTAACAGGTATTTTTTATAGCTCTTTAAATACAACGTTGTTATATCAATCGTCCGCAAAAATAATCATCAGTGCAGATGCGGAATTAATGAAAACACTTCATGTTATTATTAAGGATTCGACTGTATTAGAAAAAGTCGTTGATGAGTTAAATTTGGAAAGATCTCCTGAAGGGCTAGCTGGACAAATTACTGTTGAAAGTATAGAAGGATCACAGGTAGTCAGTATTAAAGTAGTGGACACAAATCCAAAAGTAGCAGCAGATATAGCAAATACAACTGCTAAGGTATTTAAAGAGGAAGTACCAGGAATTATTGAATTTAATGATGTTCGTTTTTTATCAAGAGCAAAGGTAAACCCCTACCCAATTAATGAAAATAGTAACCGAACAATCATAATGGCTTTTATTGGTGGTTTGATAGTTGGGATAGGTCTGGCATTCTTGTTAGATTCTTTCGATGACACTATAAGATCAGATCGTGAAATTGAGGAACTGTTAGGTATTCCTGTTTTAGGATGTATATCAATAATGAATAAGAAAAATATAAAAAAGAAAGGTCATTATCAGATGGAAGTTAACTTTCGAGGTGAGACAAGTGTTTCTAAATAAACGTAGACACCTTTCTGCTAATCAGAAACGGTATTTAGTAGCATATTCAAATCCAGATTCACTGATTGCGGAGCAATTCAGGACAATTCAGACAAATATTCATTTTTTGGCTGAAAAAGGAAAGAAGAGTGTGATATTGATTACCTCACCCAGTAAAGGAGAAGGAAAGTCAATAACTTTAGTAAATATTGCAGTATCAATGGCCCAGCAGAAGAAAAGGGTCTTAGTAATTGATGCAAATTTAAGAGATCCTGCTCTTCACTCTATTTTTAAACTCTCAAATAAACTAGGATTAACAGATGTGCTTACTGGTAAATCAAATTTAGAAGAAACAGTTCACCTTACAGATATTGGAAGGTTGGAAGTGTTAACCAGTGGGGCTGTCCCGTTTAATCCAACAGAATTACTAAGTTCAGACATGTTAGGAGTTTTGTTTTTAAAGGCACTGGAAAACTATGATATTATTCTAGTGGATTCTACTGGGGTCCTTGAAGTTGCGGATACGAAAGTTTTGGCAAATAAATGTGATGGTGTTATCCTTGTGATCGGTGAGCGAACAACTGCAACTAGGAAGGCAATTGAAACAAAAAAGGCACTAGAATTTGCTCAAGCGAAATTAATAGGCGTTATTTTAAATGAAATAAAATAATATCTTATAAACCAATATTGTTCTTATTGGTGTTTTTTTTAATATACATGTTCTTAATTGAGTAAAAATAATGCGTTATATAAAATAATTTTAATAAACTGGTGATGCCTCCTTGCCATTATCAAAAGAGGCACTCGGTCATACTGTGGGTTGAAATAAACCTTAGACGCAGGTCGTCGAAAGTGTGATGTGAGGAGGGGTTGGATGCCCCAAAACTGTTATTAAACGTTTTGATTAGTAGGACTAATAAGTCTTACTAATCAAAGCCTTTAATTTTTGAAAAGGAGATGAGAACGATGGAAGAACAAATCTTCAATTCAATGATTCAACAAGGAGCATTCGCAGCTTTATTTGTATGGATGCTGTTTACTACGCAAAAAAAGAATGAACAGCGCGAAGAACAATATCAAAAAGTTATTGAAAAAAATCAACAGGTCATTGAAGAACAAGCAAAAGCATTTAGTTTGTTGTCGAAGGATTTATCAGATGTTAAGCGAAAAATCTTGGGGAACGATGATGAGAAATAAAATATGGTATTAAAGTATTTGTCGCATATGCAGGTTCTCAAATAGGAATTCGATTCATATATAGCTAATGAGAAAAAGCCCTAATACCGATAAGTATTGGGGCTTTTTCTCATTAGCTATAGTGAATAAGG
>JAIMAD010000245.1 GCA_023512145.1 Bacillus sp. (in: firmicutes)
TTCGAGGGATGGTTAAAGGAATTAACTTAACAACTTTTTGATTAGATTTGTGAAGTATTGTACTTACGCTAACGGGTGCGTTAGTTGAAGAAGCCTTTGATACTGTTACGGCGGTAAAGGGGAGATTAGTTCAATAAGCGAAAGTAATTGTGAAACTTTATTTAGTTGGATTAGTCTAACTATTCATAAGGGGGTGGTTCGTTGAAAAAGTTGTCTCTATTATTTATATTTGTAGTTTTTACTTTGCTTTTCGTTAGTGGATGTTCATCTAAAAATATAGAAAAAATAGATGTTTATGAAATGGAAAGCTTCTCAATTATTAAAGAGGACTCATTGGCTTCATATACAGACTCTAAAGTTGTTAGCAATTTTGTTAATGCGTTCAAAAATGCTAACAAAGAACAAGGCATAGTTGATATGGATGACCCTGAATATAAAGTTGAAATAGGAGAAGAATCCTATTATCTTTGGATAAGTGAAGAACAGGGAACGATAATGAATGTAAATGATACTCATACCATCTATACCCTTTCAAAAAGTTTTGCAAAAACGATTAACGAGTTATTATACTACCGGGGTGCGTTAGATCAATATGCCTTCGAAATTAATACTGTGTGTAGCCTAAGTTCATAGGAACTGGGCTATTTTTTATAAACAAAAAGCACCACAAATTGTACCGCACCCCAAAAGTTATAGATTTCACTCTAACTTTTAGGGTGCGGTACAAAATAAGGTGCAATTTGATATGCATTTAACTTTACATATTTAGCTGTTAATTAACGTTTTGTGATTGGAAACGAAACTCGTTAGTAGCTGCTGTCTTTTTTTTATAATGCAGTTCTTAAAGGTTGAAGAATCCCTCTAATAAATTTAGTTATTGTACCGATTCTATGACCAACAATGCCAGTCACTGTTCGCCATGAGTCATCTTAATCACCTTCATACAATGGAACCTTCCATTTATCGTTAACTTCATAATAACGAGTCTCGGAAAGTAGGTGTAACGTTAATTCTTCAGGAATTTCATCAAAATCATACGAGATGATATCGATTGTTGTCTTATAACGACCATTCTCATCTTTTTCGTCAAGAATGGCCCCGCTTGGATAAGTAAAGTATGTTTTCCCCTTGTTATCCACTAAAACCCATGCGCCAAGATTAGCGGCAGTTGCTTCTTTGCCACCTTCCATTTCAATTCTAACGATCGTTTCCTTTTCGATTGGGAGTAGCGACTTACGCAGCGAATACTTATTTTGTTTTTTTGCTTTTTTTATTGTCATAAAATTTCCTTCATATTGAAATGAAACAGGATGGTCCATCAATGCTTTCGGTTTAATTTTAATTGAGAAATCTGAAGGCACTGTTTTTATCACTCCATCTAAGACAAATGTCAGTTTGTTCTCCTCTTTTTGCGGGATAAATGATTCATTCCACGCGGCTTGACCGAATTGTTCCAGTGAATGCCCAGTACCTTGTAATAATCCTAAATCGCTGGGATGCCCTTTCCCTTCAAAAAAGGTATTATGTTGATAAACTGCTTTCATTTCCTCATTATCAATATGATATTGAATAGCTGTTCCATAGTTTGTAAAAGAATTCACGCTAGACTCACCAAATTGTTTTTCAAACTTTTGGATAGTTTCTTCAATACTGACTTGCTCTTCTTTCGTGAATGACGTTTCATACAATAATTCATTCGAGGAAGGAGCAAATCGAACTTCCTTCATGTTAATGGTCACACCATGTCTACTTGTTTTTGCATCATTTAATGGAAGAGTGGTTGTATATTTGAGGCTCTCTTTTAAATCAACAGGAATCTCTAACTTCCAGTTGCCTTTTATTCCATTTATCTCAACTAAATCAATCTTTACGATGATATTTGCCAATGCAACTTGTTCCCGCAATGAAAATTCGATTAATCCGTAATCACTTCCTTTTGACCAATCCATGCCTAATCCATCAAGTCTTTTACCATTTTGATCGCTTGCCATAATTACGTTCTTCGAATCATTCAACTCGATATAAGTATCTTGTGCTTGGCCATTTTTATTTAAAATTTGATAGGATAACGCCACACGAGAAGAATCAGCAACAACATCTTCAACTTTTAAGGTGATCCCCTGATTTGTTACTTCTCGATTGACTCGTTTTGCCATACCAGCATTCGATGCTATTCTTAATCCTTCATCCACTTGGTCTGTTGAGAACAGACCACCTATCCACTGTGCAAAGCTAGGGTTTAGTGTTGTACTTAAACCAACCACAAACAATGCTCCCGCAGCTATAAGCATCATCCGTTTCCAAGGACTCCTTTTCTTACGGACAACTGTTTGTTTATAAGGCTCAAGCTCACTAAGGACTATGGAAGCAAAATCATCAGGTAATGTTGGTTTTTGTAAGGTTTCTATTAATATTCGTTGTTCTTCCTTGAAAGCTACTACTATACTGATACATTCATTACAAATTTTTAAATGAGTGTGGATATCGATATGCTCCTGTTCTGTCAGTAGGTTATCCACATACTGTGAGAGTTTATCGACCGTTGGACAATTCATGGAAATAGCCCCCTTCTCGTTTTACCGTATCTCTCATTTTTTTCTTAGCTCGATGAAGTTTATTTCGAACGTTTGAAAGAGGAAGTTCGACAAGCTCACTTATTTCGCCATAGCTTAATTCATTTACATACCGTAAGAGAATAATCATTCGCTCATCTTCTGGCAGGGTTCCGATTAACCGCTCTAGCTGTCTATTTTTCTCCTTTTTCAAAAAAATCACTTCAGGATGATTAGGATTCAAAATATTACCTTCGCTTATTTCAACCTGTTTCATTTTATAGCGTTGCTTTCGGAACTCATCCATACAATTATTGATTGCTACTCGATATAACCAACTAGAAAATGATCCTTTTCCCTCATATTTCCCTAGCTGGTGGTACACTTTGATAAATGCTTCTTGTACTAAGTCTTGTGCATCCTGAGGATTTTTTGTCATCCGTACAATCGTGGCATATAATTGATTTTTATATTTATTAATAATGTGCGTATAGGCTTGTTTGTTGCCGGAAAGCACTTCTTGGATCCATTGCAGTTCATCTTCCATTTTGACCTCCTGACTTAAACGGTAATGCGTTTTTCTCGATTTTTGTTTCATCTATTATAACGAGTTCGTGATTTAATTAATTTCATTTTTCAAGAGATTTATTTTTTGAATAAACTAGTTTCGGTGTCACAGCCCGAAGTATATCAGAAAATGATCCTAGGCAGTGCCCCACTCCACGGATTTCTAGTAGAATTTTAAAAAAACCCTTGAATTTACTCAATTGTATGTTTTACTCTATTTATGAGTAAGGGGGAATTTGATGTGATTAGAAAGCTTACAGATAAAGATCATCAGCAGGTCCTCACTTTTTTAAGTGAGGAAGCATCTATGAATCTATTTATCATCGGGGATATAGAGGCCTTCGGATACGCTTCTGAATTTCAAGAAATTTGGGCAGAGTTTGATGAAATGAAAACGATTAAAGCAGTTCTTCTACGATTCCATCAATCGTTTATTCCATATGCTAAAGGAGAGTTTGATACGCGCGGTTTTGTATCGATTATGAAAAGGCACCCACAGCCTATTACTTTATCGGGCAAGTCTGATATTGTTGAGAAATTCGCATCCGTAGGTGACTTACAACTTGGGAAAAAGAAGGAAATGTTTTTTGCAGAGTGCCTAAATGATGAATTCCTGCGTTCCAATGATGTCGTATTTAATAAGGCTAGTATTAAGGATGTCGATCAACTACTTGAACTTCGCAAATCGATTGAAGAATTTCAGGTAAGTAGTGATGCGCGCGACATATTAGTACAGTCGATGGAATCCAACACAGCACGGACATATTATACAGCAGAAAATGGAGTAATGACTTCATGTGTTTCCACAGCAGCGGAAAATTCGATGTCAGCCATGATTGTAGGTGTCTGCACTCGGAAGGAATATCGCCAGAAAGGTCTCGCTACTGGTATCATGCAAAAATTATTTCAGGATGTGTTAGACGAAGGAAAAACTCTTTGTCTTTTTTACGATAATCCTGCAGCAGGTCGTATTTATAAGCGACTGGGCTTTAAGGAGATTGGCATGTGGACCATGCATAGATGAAAAGTTCCCCTTTTCATACTAAAATGACAAGGGAACAATGTAAATCACTGTTTGCCAATTGGTTAAAGAACTCTATTAAGAAATTAGATGCCTTGTCCCCTGTAGCTAATCAATTGCAACAGGTGACAAGGCATCTTTTTTATTATGGATAAAACTTGTTGCACACCTAAAAGAAAGACAAAATGACTTTCAATTTTATTGTCAATATTCATTATTGATTATCTTTTCCTTCTTTAACGACTAGGATAGTTCAATAATTAAATGGATATTTATGTTAATATAAACTTATAAGGAGGGGAGAAATTTGGTTTACAATGGAAGAACTAAGAAAAGGTTTTTAGGAACTTTATTTGCGATTAGTGTGGTGTCAAATACAATATTCTCTTCTGAAGGATTTTTATACTTTCAAATATTACTGACTCTGCTTATTCTTGTTACAATCTTTATCCAATTTAAGTTTAAGATAGACGATGGTTATTTGACATATCAAATATTGATTATGAAAATGCCTATCTACCAAAAAGTTGTATATCCCAATCAAATCATTGCATTGAAGTTCAAACGTGTCGGCTGGGCTAACAAAGTTGCTATTATACAAGTGGAAAAAGGACTTAACATTAGACTTGTTAATTTTGTTCCCCAAAATGTATTTGTAGCGTTAATTGATTTTGCCAATAAATACGATATTTCAATATCTAAAACAAAAGATTATCTGATTTTAGAAAAATACTATTAATGTTCCTTGTTCAACTAGCGGGTGCTGGTTTACTTTAGTATAGGCTGAAATCTCAGGGAACTTTCTTATTGAGATAACGAACAAGTTTCTTCAATAATTCACTGGAGAATTTCCGGTAAAATATAGGTGATGATTTATTGTTAGGAGGGTAATTATGTGGAAGGTGATTGATACTTATAAAAATATGCTTTTAGATTTATTTTCAATGGGTAAAAGCTTTATATATGGTTTTGTAATGGTTGGATTGTTCATTGTAATTGGTGGTACTTTATTTTACGGTTTTTTGTTTCTAAAAAATCTAATCTTTTAGCTGTTATTGAAAATCATTTTCTTATTAAACGAACGGAGATTTATTGAAATAATATAGAAGACTATCAAATCGAATTAATTTTAACTTAAAACCAAACTGCCAGTCTCATTAGAAAATATGTAGGCTGCTTCTTAATAAATCAGTTATGCCTCGTGAGTAGTAGAGTGGTGTTATTAAAAATAAAGTTATGTCACGAACTGGTGCGTTAGTTACATAGCTAGCAAAAATAAACACTGAGAGTAGCTACGTTTGGTGACTGGGCAATTTTATTTTTCAAACAAAATCGCACTGCTTTTAACTCGTTTATAGGAAGATTATATTAAAATCACTTATATTGGCTTATTCAACTAAAGACGCAGTTGTTAGTTGATTAAGGAAAAAATTCAAATCGAACTTAAGGAGGCGGGCTTATGAAAAAGTTCTCCCTATCTTTATTAGGTGGAATCATAATTGGACTAATTGTGTCCTTTTTACTTTTGGATTATGAAGATATAAGATATGAAGTCTTGAATCTTGGTGGAATCAAGTCAAGGTGGATAAGAGAAATGGATCTTGATTTCGCCTTCAATGCCTCAATATTAGTTATCGGGATATCAATTTTAATATTTGTTATTTGGACTTTTGTTGAGAAAAAATTAAATTAAAAGTATCTTTCAAATAATAATTAGAGTTAAACACCTTCTATAAATGGTGAAATTGTATATTTAGGTTAGGCGTTTTGTTAACGGATGCTTTAATACATAATGTTCGGTTCACCACTATAAGGCTTCTATTTTCTTCAGCTAGCGACCAGGGAGTTCAATAAACTTCTGGGGAATGAAACATTAAAATTCCTATTTCGTAATAAATAATGAAGGTGGATTTTGACATATTGGGGGATGAAATTAATGATAAATGGTGAGAAGAAGCGAGATAAAGGAAAAATAGAAACGGATGATGGTTGGAACAGAGCATTTTATGGTAGTCCAACAATTGGTGGAATAGTCGTGGTTGGGGCAATAGTTTTGTACTTTATTTTTAAATAAAGTTGTTAAGCCCGCACACTCACGACTGCAGTCACGAGTGTGCGGGTATTGGGATTCAACTGTCCATCTGATAAAACTGTATAATTTCCATCCATTACTTCTAAACTCATTTGACGTTGGTAAAGCCTTCATTCATATGATGAAAGCAAACACGGTACAAGACCGTCTGATTCAAGCAAGTAATCCTTGGGGATTTCTCCCCTTAACAAATCCCCAAAGATACGCGCCCGACAGGTAGGTTTGATTCCAAGACGCTCCGTTGTTTAAAGAGTCATCTTTATAGGAATTCATTTCCCCACTATTGCCTTGACCTCCTTAGAGTCACTGTTTGCTTCGCAGCCTGTTCAGTTGGTTTTGGTAGAATAGAAACCACCAATAAGGCTCGAAAAATTCTACTAGCTAATTTTTTAAATGAATCGTTTATATTTTCCAACTCCCCTTTGTTTGAGTTTTCTATACACCTCCATTTTATAACTTCATCCTACAAAAGAAATCTAACTAAAGTTATACCTATGCGGATAGGAGAAACTATTTTTTGTGTCCAAAAGTGTACTGGAGGTTTCAATGCCTAGTTACACCTAGGAGGTGCTCCACTTTTGGAACACCCCCCAAGTTTTTTATGCTATTTTATTCTTTCTTCGTTTTTATGAATAAAAACGGTGTTTTTTTGAAAATTGATGTTTGAAATTTCTTTCATTGCGGAAAATCAGCAGAAAAAATGCTTCCTCTTCTGTTTTTTTGCGATTTATTTGGAATTCTATCAGCGAATCGAAAAAAGGC
>JAIMAD010000246.1 GCA_023512145.1 Bacillus sp. (in: firmicutes)
TATAGTGGGAAATGGTAACGGCAAGAATCGCTATCAAACCACCCATGGTAGCAACGAGATCTTCCATGAAAACAAGCTTTGTCGCAGGTTTAGCTTTCCCCATATTTTTAAAGCTTTTTATAAATATATTAAAACCGGTTGCTTCAATACCGATTTCATGCAAAATTTCCTTCATCGCTTTATACAAGACAAATGATTCAAGAATCACTGCCACAGCTAAAACGATTATATTTATGATAAAACCACCAGACTCCGTTGGATGTAACACGTGATGGTAACCTTCACGGATGGTTTCATAAGCCATAATTCCGACAATTAACACAGCACCTAATAGAACGAGATTTACTAAACGACCAAATCCATTTGGATACTTTTGGGTAGGCGCTTTTTTACTTAGGGCAGAGCCAATAAAGACAAAAAATTGATTGGCGGCATCTCCAAGACTGTGCATCGTTTCCGCAAACATCGCCACATTGCCTGTATACATAAAGGCTACACCTTTAATAATCGAAATAATCGAATTAATAATAGCGGCAAGCATAGCAGATTTATTTCCTCTTTTTAATAAACGAAGTAATTCACCCATAAAATCCTCTTTTCTAAAATAAAAATAAATTGACTTAATCTTACTATTTTCTAAGATAACCTATTCCAATAAAAATAACTTGCTTTAGAATCGGAAAATAAAGAGACTTTTTTACAATTAGTCTAAAATAATGATAAAGTATTGATGGCAAATGAGCAATAGGTGGTTTGAATATGACTGTAGATGAAATCTTGTTGAAACTTGCAAAGATAGGTTCAGAGCAGAAAAAAAGACATTTATCAATCATCGTGCACAGGAGGGTTCCCTCTTTGGGGTCTACGTTGGTGATGTGAAAAAGCTGGTTAAGCACGTCAAAAAAGATCAGGATTTGGCTTTATACAACACAGGCAATCATGATGCCATGTATTTAGCAGGACTAGCCATTAATCCCAAAATTAATGAAGAGGATTGGTGACCGGAATCGTGCAGAAAATGAAAAAGTGGTCACCAATTGTGGCGACCAACTATTATTTAGACGTTATTTAACACCAAGTATAACCTGTTCTTTCTCTCACTTTGTTCACTCACAGATGCTAAATCATATTTTTTCAACAAATGGAACACTTCATTTAAAAGGTCCTGGGTGTGCTCTTTTTCAAAAAAATGATTAAATAATAACTTCATATCCTCCGGCAAAAACTCCGCCTGCGATTCGTATTTACTTTTCACACCTTCATGAGTATGGTTAATCTTACATTCGCTCATAACTTTCCCTCCTTGACAGTTTACTACCTATAGAATAGCAGAAAAACCTTAAAGAACAAAAGGCGGAAGCGCCCGTTTAGCAATGTGCGGACTGGAGCACTCTGACTGAGATAAAGGAAACACGAAGAGGGTTAGCGATTGAGGTGTTGACTTATCGAAGGGTGGTAAAAATCCTAAACCTGATTTTTACTAGGAGAGCGAAGTACAGTAGGAGCACGGGTGCTGGAGCCGGATTCAGATATCTATTTATGTTATTCACACTAAATTATTTTATAATTTCCTAAATAAAAAAAAAGCCCTAGCATGGGCTTCTTTGCTAAATATCTTTGCTTTCTGTCACTTCTAATACATCCAATAGGAATACAAACACGGGAATACCAATAATCAGGCCCCATATCCCAAAAAAGTGCTCTGAGAAAATTAACACAATAAATGTATAGAAAACAGGGAGGTTTGTTTTTGAACTCATTAAATTCGGATTTAAAATATACGCTTCAATTGAATGAATAATCAAAATCGCAAGGCCAACGTAGAGGACTGTTACAATCCCACCGATACTATAGGCAATAATTGCAAGTGGTATTAATGAAATAATTACACCAGCAACGGGAATGATACCCAAGATTAAAATCATGATCGACAAACCGCCTAATTGTGGAAAATCTAGCAACCATAAGGCAAGGGTTGTTAGAACACAGTTCACAACAGCAATGATTAATTGAGCTTCAATCACTTTACCAAACGTTCTAACAAATTTACGAGCAAAAAATTCAATTTCATCATAAATGAAAGAAATTTTACTTGTTTTAAATTTCTTTGTAAATTCAATCAATCGTGGTTTTTCCAACAAGAAAAACAAACTCATTAATAGGGACAACAAAATTTGTAGACCAATTGAACTTATATCAGTAAAATACTTTAATACAAAGGTAAAGCCCTGTTCTAAATAACTAGAAATTTTAACTTCTTCAATGCGACTCACCAAATAATTTAAGACAACATTATCATGCTTTGATGTGTAAAAGGCTGTTAGTTGCCTGATCAAGGCAGTAATTTCTTCTGCAATCATTGGCAGGTACATGACCAAACTATACGATAATAAACCAACAATACATCCATAGGATACAACGACAATCAACTTTCGATTAATCCTAATTTTCCCTTCAATGAATTGAACTAGCCGATCCATCAAAAAAGTAAAAATGAAGGTTAGTAATATTAAATTAATCATCGACTTCATCGCATAAATAGCAAGAGCAATGACAACAAAAATGGATATTCTCTTAAAACCGCTGCTTTTTAGTAGGTTATTAATCATAGGCAATTATCGAACCCCATTATATTTAATATAAAACAAATGAAAAAATTTATATAGCATGTTTAGTATATCAAATCTACAGGTATTTTGTCCTTTTTATCACGTATTTTTAAATTTAAATTGGTAGGGCGTCATTGAACTATCGATTGTTTTACATTCAAAGCCTTGCTGACTTAAATAATCAAGTAGCGCTGGCAAATGGGCAAGTGTTTCCTTACGTTCGTGTAAAAGAATCACGAATGGCCCATTATTAGTCCCAATTTTTGTTATTTGCTCGATAATACTGTTGACATAACGTCCATCTTTATAATGCCAGTCTCTGCTATCAATATTCCAGTCCCACATTAAATATCCATTTTCTATAACCGCTTTTCTATATTCTGGCGTCATATGCGGAGCGCTACCATATGGCGTTCTCATGATAAAAGAATCGACACCTACTATCTCCTTCAATGTATTACGGTTCTGGGTTAATTCAGCAATAATTGAATTTGCAGAACCATAAAATTGTTTCGTGTTGTGTGATACGCTATGAAGTCCAACCGTCTCACCTGACTGAACCATTAATTTTACCGCATCAGGATACCTACGAATGTTCCCATCAATCAAAAAGAACGTAGCTTTGAATTGATATTTTTCTAACAGGGTTATGATCTCACCGGAAAATGGAGCCGGACCATCATCAAATGTTAAATAAACTGTCTTTTGGGAGCTAGGGTCTTCTGGTTCTGTATCTTTTTGCTCAGACAGCGCTGGAGTGGATTCCTGATTTGGTCGCTGAGGAGAAGTTGTATCCTTTGATGGAGGGTATACCTCGCTTGAATCGATTGAAATATTCTCTGGCTGCTTATTAATCTCTTGTACCTGCTTGTTACTCAAAAACACATCATTATTTCGCTGCTTTCGAATCCTTTCCTTTTCTAGCTTTAAATCGTTTGATTCCCTTATCAACGTTTCTGCTGATATATTCATTATGGGCCGATTAATAGATTCGTTTTTTTGATAATTTTGAGATTCATTGCCTGCTGCATTTGCCCGAAAATAATTGCTTACAACTATCCCTGCAAAACAGAATCCAATCACACTAATGACTATTAATGTACCCTTTGCCCATCCACTTTTTAAATTCCCCATCGTCAATCCCTCTTTGAAGAAGTTTTTAAATATTTTCTTTCTCTATTATAAACTAAAATATGGAAAAATTGTTTCTATTATATTAAAAATATTACAATTTCACTAAAAATGATGTTTGATGAATAATTTTGTAAGAATGATAGTTTGATTGCTTAAAAACTACCCAATTTTTTAGTAGGCGGCTCCCTTAAATCATTTTTAATAAAAAGAAATCAATATTTGTGTTCAAAAATAAAATTAAAATCTCAATAATAGGTACTGGCCATTTCTGCTCTTTCGCTTGCCCCTGCCTTAATGGTGGGCAATTAACCTTCTATTTGGACTCGTCGTAGTTGAAGAATTGTTCCTTATATCATTGATTCTGCTTGGGTTTTTTATGGGGATTTTTGCGAAGTTGCGGCGTAATCCCGCGAATTTTCCCATTTATTCCGCAAAGTCCACCATTGTAAATTTGAAAAAGACCCAGAAAACAGAAAAAAGAACCCAATTTATTTCAGGTAATTGGGTTCTTTCTAATTAGGTGTGAGCCAGTCGTCAAATAAAGCAAGGATTTAATTGTGCCACTGCTTTTATGTGGGGTACTTGGTGAGTTGGTTTATTGGGGTGTGTTTCTGGATTATCTGCTTGGTAGCTTGATTATTGTAACGGTGATTGGATGATTTAGTTTCTGGGTATCCTAATTGTATTCATTTATCCAAAAAAACTGTTTAAAGTGGACTTTTTCCATTATCGTCAGTTTAGCTTTCCAATCGATGTTTTCATGGCTTCATGTTTTGATCTTAATTTGCTCTATTCAACACTAAATTGTTCATTATAACGAACAATTAGTGTTAAAAAAATTTCCCTTCTTGTTCGATATGATATTTTCTGCCTGTTCTCGCTACTTTGTTCCAGCCTTCTTTGTTTATGAAGTAAAGGATTGTTCCATAGAGTGTACAAAATAAGGTGAAAAATCTGTAAAGGCAAATATCAATCACAACAACAACTAGGATGTTGGGTAATTCTTTAAAGGAGAATCGATTTTGATAATAATGGGAAATAACTAAGGCAATTAGATTGTATAGTAAGTTCAAAACCGCGGTAATTGTCATGAAAAAAATAATGAATTTGGCGTTTCCTGAGATAAAGGGCAGCGATAATACTCCAAGCACTCCGGCAAACGGGCAGATAACACCGACAAAAAGAGCATCAACAATAAAGAAAAACGATAATGGGTTTTTGAACATGGTAGTTAGAAACTCTTTTATATAAAGTACCACACAATCTGTGAATGCCTTTTGCCACCTGATCCTCTGCTTGAATAAATCCTTCCACATCTCTGGAACCTCTGTATAGCAGATTGCTTCGGGAATAAAGGCAACTTTTAATCCACCCCTTTGATTTTTATACTGCTGAACTTTTAAGGTAATATCGATATCCTCGCCAATCGTTTTTCGGTAACCGCCCACTTTTACCAACACATCTCTTTTAAAAACACCAAATGCTCCCGATATGATCGATAGCGCATCGGCCTTAGCTATTGAGGCTTTATAAACATAGAATCCGCGTAAATATTCGGCAATCTGCAGTTTCACGATCGATTTTACCTTCAAAGTGGGGGCTAACGTACCATTTTTAAACCTTCTTCCTTGTAAAACATGGACGGTCCCGCCTGCAGCGATTAAGTTAGGATCATCAAAAGCCTTATTTATGATTGAAAGTGCTTTCTCGTCAAGGATGCTATCCGCATCTAAGGTAATGATTAGTTCATTTGTTGAATAGGCAATCCCTGCATTTAAAGCATCTGCTTTACCCCCATTAAATTTATCAATCACAATAACCCTTGGGTTATGCTTCGATCGATATACACCTTTCACATGAGAAAACGCAAAGTTATTATTTGGTATTCTTAAAAGCGACTCTAACTCCAACATCTCATCGATAATCTCAAATGTTAGATCATTCGATCCATCATTAATCAAGACAAATTCATAATTCCGATAGTTTAGTCCCTCAATCCCTTTGATAGTCGTTTTTATAATGGACTCTTCGTTACAACAAGGAACCAAAATACTTAGTGGCTTTTCAGTTAATTTCACCTTGAAATTTTGATAATAGGGTTTCTTCCTTATGATTGTTAGGGCATGAAGGATATGGAATAACGGAAAAACAAGACAAATTGTAAAAATAAAAATGGCCCCTATCGAAATAAGTATGTTCATCTAATTGCCTGCTTTCTGATAAATTTTCACATAGTCAATGGAAAATTCAGCTGGAAAAATGGTCTGCTCATCTGGTTTCCCAGGCCAATTTCCTCCGATGGCAAGATTCATGATTAAGTACATCGGTTTGTTTGGAATATTTTTGTTAGAGGAGAAAACTAATTTTTCATCAATGTCCCAGCAAATTTCTTCTCGTTCCCACTCCATACTGTAGACATGATCTTCATTGTAGGTTTTTACTCTTGACGTGCTATAGCTGGTCCTTAGCTTGCCATTTTCCTCCCAATGGTGAACCATATAAACCACCTCTGGCTCCTGCCCGATCGCTTCTACAATATCAATTTCTGGGAGAATTGTTTTTTCATCAGATCGTAAAAGCCAGATGGCGGGGAACAGCCCTTTCCCAGCAGGATATTTAGCCTTTACTTCGAACTTGCCATAAAGGAAGTCGAGCTGGCCCTTCGTTTGCACAAGTCCTGACGTATAGTTGGAGTTTTGAGTCATACCCTTTTTTGCCGTCAAATTTAGACGACCTTTTTCAGTTTCGATATTACCTTTTTGATAGGTTTGCAGTTCATTATTATAATTTTTTTCTCTTTCTACGGCATTCCAGATAGAATTGAGAGTTGGGTCCTCAAATTCATCATAAAGAATTAGTTGCCAGCCATTTTCATCTTGCTCAGGGTTGTCTTTTGTTAGGATGGGGTTCTCTATTACTAGGATGGGGTTGTCTTTTTTTATGACTGGATTAATATTTTCATATACGGGAGTCGTGGGTTCGTGGCTGTCAATAACCGTGCTTGTTATAATTCTTGCTTCATCGGATCGAACCTTTTGGATAACGAAAAAGTTAAAATAGATTATAATAATTATCAAATCTTTCGAAAAAATAGGAAGATACTATCATAAAAGGAGGTCAAATTCCCTATGAAAAAGAAGTTCTCTCTTTTTCTCGTTCTCTTGCTTGCTCTCGGCACGGTGTTGAC
>JAIMAD010000247.1 GCA_023512145.1 Bacillus sp. (in: firmicutes)
GAAAAAACTCACTGTAAAGTGCTTTCCCTTTTACTTTTTTCAAAATAATGGTAAACCGAGATTAAGTTTTCATAATATTGTTTATATTCATAATTATCTACAACTCTTCATTGCGCCTACAACTTGCTCATACCCGTTATGTTTTACTACAAATCAATGATTGGAGGGATAGTGGTACAGTAAACAAACTTGTTGATTACCCCAATAAACATTCCTTATGCTTTTTTCGATGAAAAAAATAATAGTGAAACGGAGTGGATAAAATGAATAGTTCGCAAAGTGGAACAGTAGCCTTAGAATCCTCGACTATTGGCCAAAACCAAAAGCGAGGCACAGCTTACGTCGTATTTGGATGGGTATTTGCGCTAATTTCTCTGCTCCTTCTACCCATTTTTTTTTGGCAATGGCATTATACAAGGGCTATAAGACTTTGATGTGAGAAGTCCATTACACGGTATTGTCATCATGTTTTTTGCTGGTATGGGGATCATACTTGGATCACTATATAGTTTTGTGGTTACAGGAACAGCCTTCATTTAAACGATTACGGATGTTGCTTTGCATTTTGATTTCTACAAAAAAAGCTAATCAACTTCATTTTCATGAATGTTGATTAGCTTTTTAATTTGTCTTCTAAACATTTTTTACAGTTGCATTACACCTGTCTTCGTCTTTTTATAAAAACTAAAGCCGAACCAAGTAGTAATAGCAACAATCCAGCAAATACCAGATTAAAAATATTCGTTGCAGTACTTGGCAATCCTTCACCATCTATAGGCGTAGGAGCACTAACATCGACTTCTGGTTGATCTCCACCTGGGTCTGTTCCTGGATCGGTTCCTGGGTCGGTTCCTGGATCAGTTCCTGGGTCCGTTCCTGGATCGGTTCCTGGATCTGTTCCTGGATCTGTTCCTGGATCGGTTCCTGGATCTGTTCCTGGTTGAACTCCTTGAATAATCCTACCTTCTACGACAGGTGAAACAGGATTATTTTTTTCTAAATAAGATGTAAATACATCCGCGTCAAGAAGTAATAATTCATGGATGCGCCCGTCATTTTTCGCTTCTTTGAAGACGGTGAATCCATCTCCGCCATCAGCTGTAAATGCATTGGTTGCAACACTATATGTTGCTAGTAAATCAAGAGCTTTATAGCTGCCATCTGCTTGTTTAACTTCAACAAGCCAAACTCGCTCCCCAACTGGTTTGTTCACATCATAACTAAAGCGTAGGCCTGATACTTGTAGGAACTTCCCTTGGGCTGTTTCTACTTCACTTACACCATGCTCTAATGCTTCTAAAATTTCAGCACCAGTTAGGTCTAACGTAACTAGTAGATTACCAAACGGTAATACTGTAAATACTTCGCCTAGGGTAATGTCACCTTCATCAATGGAAGCACGAATTCCGCCCCCATTTTGCATAGCAATGGTTGTTTTACCATCAACTTCAAATGCCTTTTCTGCCATACCATCGGCGATTAGGTTTCCAAGGTTTGTTTCTTTCGTGCGAACATCACCGCGAACACCATTCAAGACAACATCTGTTGATCCAATAACTGTTTGTTTAATTTCTGTCAGCTGTTCATCGAACTCGGCAACTTTAGCGGCTGCTACAGTGTCTTCGTCATAGCCGGCAAGGTCAAGAAGTTGACCGTTATGACCAATGATGACACCTTCAGCATCAAAGGTTACATCCAATAAACCTAAATAGTTTAAATACTCATTTGCTTGAACAATCAATGTCGGCTCTTCGTTGTCAATCACAACTGGTTCTGTTAACTTCGTATGTGAATGACCACCAACGATAACATCAATTTGGTCAACTGCTTCTGCAAGTTCAAGGTCTGCTGTATAGCCCAAATGGGATAGAACAATGATCTTGTTAACTCCCTCAGACATTAACCACTGGGTGGTATTTGTTGAACTCTCAACGACATCTTCAAAAATAATATCTTCACTTGGACTAGCTAGAATTGTTGTATCCGGAGTTGTTAATCCGAAAATACCTACTTGTTCGCCATCAATCTCTTTAATAATGGCTGGATAGATATCTCCGCCTACTCCTGGTTTACCAATTTCATTTTTATATAATGAACGTAAGTCAGCATCTGCAGTCACGTTTACGTTAGCAGATACCATTGGGAACTTCATTTTCGAGACAAAGTTTGCTAAAGTAGCAGAATCTTTATCAAATTCATGGTTACCGAAAGTCATCGCATCATAGCCAATTTCATTCATGAACCAAAGATCCGCTTCTCCTAAATATTGATTGAAAAATAGTGTTCCTGAGAATACATCACCTGCATCAACTAGTAACGTATTTTCACTTTGGGCTCTCACTTCTTTAACGGCAGTGAACAATCTCGGATATTTCTCAACATGAGCATGTGTATCATTGACATGCATGATAGAAAGGTCAAATTGATCAGCACCAGATCCTTCTACTTCCTTCAATTCCATCGTATCTCGGACTCGAATTCGTTTACCATCTGAGAACGTACTTGTAATACCCACGGCTTCAAGTGTATCACCAACCATTAATACTGGAACCGCTCCTGTTTTTTCAACAATATAACCATCTGTGAATACTAAAAAGTCGCCGCTGCCATCATTGATTACATATGAGTTAGTATCGTATTTGGAGACGACTTTACCTGTTAGTTTGACAAGTTTCCCTTGGTTGACATCTTTACTAGCATCTTCTGTTGTCATTTCAATTGGCGCGAGCGCTTCTCCTTCACCAATTTTAATCACGTCTGTAGCAAAGCTAGAAAATTCTAACTCAAGGTCGCCTTCAAACGTTTTGATTTTTCCGTATACACGAACTTTATCGCCAAGTTTTAGTGCGTCTGCATTTGGAATTTCTTTATAGGCAAAAATTCCGCCTGTTTCGTCTTGAATATAGAAAGCATCAAAGAATGTATCTGTATCACTTGTAACCGTACCTTCGACAACTACTTGTGAATTTTCTGGAAGTGTACGAGCATCATCGATATCAGAGACGACTGTGCCTCGATCTGCTAACCAATTGATGGCATTTACAGCAAATTCATCGTTACCGACGACATCGAATCCTTCATCTAATTGCTTATCATTGAGGATATTCATCCCCGCAACAAGAATCTGGCCTGCACCAATGGTTTCAGATGCTATAGCTGGAATTGCTGATCCACCCACGTTATCAGAAACTTTATCGTAAATGTAAGCACCACTGGCTGCAAAGTTTTGATAGGTTGTTTCATTACCGAAGGCAATGATATCAACACTATCACTATCAACAAGCGCCTCATTACCAACTTTATGAAGACTTGTGCCACTGTAATAATTAATAAATGATACGCGATCAGTTAAATAATTATCTACCAATCCTGGGTGCAATTGGACAGCATGTTTCGATGTTAAAGGGTTGCTCCAGAAGTTTCCTTCTTCGCTATCATCGAAAATTCCATCATTACTAATTTGAACCGTCGAACCCATTAGTGCTAGTAAATCATTGTTTGCCGTAACATTAGTATTATTATAGTTACTTTTTCCTAATAGGAATAAGGAACCGCCATTTTTAACAAAATCGGAAACCACTTGGTTTTCAGCATCTGTTAAATCGACTTTGTTCTGTTGAGTTAACACTAACACTTTTACACCTGCTAGTAACTCACTTGTAAATGGTAGTTTATTTTCTACTACTGTATAGCCTTCATTACGAACAAGCTTTGTTACTAAGTTCATACTGTCTTTGTATGAGCTTGTGTCTGTTGATGTGTTATCGTTTTGATGGGCTGCATCAATCATGATCGTTAAACCTAATTGCTGTTTCACATCAAATTGTCGTTCGAATTTATTATCCGCAGTACTATCTGTCGCTATTTGGTCAATCACTGCGATTAATGTATGGTTGCCAACAACAGGACTTTTCCACACAACAGAAGCTGTTTGAACGGTCTTCGCTTCTAAATTGGTAATGGTGTCAGTACCAATTAAAGTAGCTTCACTTACTTCATCATAATAAAATTTAACATTTAAAGTATCGATGTTATTGGAGCCTAAGTTTGTAATACCAGACTCTAATGTTGCTGGGTTTCCACTGATGATTGAGTCACCAACAACGCCTAGACCACTAACTTTCACATCGTAAGGAACTTCTTCAGACCAGATTGGAGATGAATAAATTCTTTCTCCATCATTTTGCGTTACTTTAATGACAAACCATTGTTGACCAGAAACCGTTACTTCCGGATTCCATTCAAAATCCTTTGAATTCGGCTCATAGGTAGCAACAACTTGTTTTCCGTTCGAAATCAATTCGACCTTCTTGACTGTGTCATCAGAAACATAATCGGATGATAGGTAATCGTATGCTGGATTTGAACGATCCTCAGCAACAGTGTCTTTCCCTTTTACAGTAAAGTTAAGTGTCTGTCCTTCAACTGTTGAACCCATATACTTCCCATTTGCTGAGAAGTCTAATTCAGCATTCGGGTCTTCTGACATATACACGCGTAAATTTTTCATTGAGTGCAACAATGAAGCTTCCGTCAAATCATCTGCAACAATGACTGTTCGGATATTTGTTTCACCCCATGAAGAATCATGGTTATCTTCACCATAGGTTGGGGCAATATGCCAGCCTAAATCAAGTGCTGATAAATAGGTATCTTCTTGATTGTCATAGGCGTAATGACCAGAGCCATTCCCCACTTCAAGCATCGTAAAGAGTTGATCAATATTTTTGTCATAAGGTGCGAAGTGGTTGAATGCACCTTCTGGCCAACCAGGGTGGTTAAATTGGGCAACGATATCGTCGTAAGATAGAATCCAAGCGTAATAGTTTGATAGAGTTTGGTACATTCCACCGGCTTGTTTACGATCGATAAAGTTTTCTGTTCCAAATACGTTTGAGTGTCCCCATGTTGTTGATGTCATCTCAAATGCTGGGAATACGACAAACTCACCATTTACGGTATTATCAGATGAAACTTTTTTTGTTTTTTCCCACTCCGTACCACCTGTTCTTTCAGGAGTTCCAGCGCGGTCAACTGTATCTTTGTCAATTAATTCAGGGTCAATATCATGCGAGTGATCTGAGAAAGCAAAGAAGTCATAGTTATATCTTTTTGACGCCTCAACAGCTGCTTCAGGTGTTCCAGATCCATCATGTGAAATATTGGTATGGTTATGTGTTGTACCACGGTAATGTTGTCCACCTGTGAACAATGCTACCACTTCAAATGACCATGTATAGACTGTTTCATTTCCTTTTAAGTCACTAGCTTTTACATCTACTTTATGTGTTCCAATCGCTAAGTCCTCTGTTAAAACGACTTTAATTTGATTTTCTTCATAAGTTGCTGTTACATCTGCACTATCTAAAACAACGGAGATGCTTGATTTATCAATGCCACTGTCGTCAGTAACATAGACACCAATCTCAGGTGTTTTATCTTCTACTTTTGTTCCGTTTGTAGGTGTTTCCGCTACAATCGTCGGTCCTTGTGTGTCTTCAATGACTGAAACTTGAAGCGGTGCATCAGTAGACCCTACTAAAACGGGATCTTCATCCGAAGAAATAGCTTCCAAATAATACTCAAAACCAGCTTGCGGAACATTTGCTGCTTCAAGCACAGCACTGTACAGATTATTTTCACTGTTTGCTAAAGACAATGAAGTGTAATCAGTTGCTCCTGATGCACGGTAGTAAACAGTTACTGTGTCTGCATTTTTCGCTGTTGCCATAAATGGTACGTCGTTTCCTTTGTACACTTGTGTGATTGCTTCATGACTCAGTGATAACGGGTTTGTTTCAACTAAATCACTAGCAGTTCTTGGATACACTTGATATCCCGAGTTATAAGGAGATGTGCTGTCATATTGACCAACTACTCCAGTTATTTCGTAGTACTGACCTTGTTTTAACAAGTCAGCTGGAACCATTCCTGTCGAAGATTCTACCCGAATTGTAAGTAGGTTTTCTTCTTCATCTGCTAAAGTCACATTGTAGCCACTTCCAGCAGTTGCTGTTGGAATATTTGTCGCTTTACCAATGAACGTAACCAAACTTCCTTCCAGAAGTTCCGCTTTTTCAAAAGTAGTTATATTGGCAATAGTGGTCTCTTGAGGTTGTGGAAGTTCTTGTGTTCCTGTTTCCACTAAGGAAGTGTAATCAATTTGTGTTAGTCCATTAAAGAAATTGACTGTACCTTGTACCTTTACCGTGTCGCCAAGTTGTACGTCAGCGTTTATTTCATTGGACTTTCTAACAACGACACCGAAACCGTCATCTTGTATGTATAGATTATCGGATCCTGAAATGGTAAACTTCGCTGTTACTACACCTTCTAGAATAACTGTGGAACCTTTTAAAGTAGGATTTCCACTAGCATCTACTTCTCTAATTTGTTCAATCGTCTTTTCAACAGGATCTGTTGAAGGTGGAGGTGTTGTTCCTCCTTCACTTGTTGCACTTTGTGGTACAGGTGCCTCGACTTTAAAATCAACACTGTTATTGTCACTGTCTAAATTAGGATCTATTCGTTGGGCACTAGTTGTATTCGATAGTACAGGTGTGGCAGCTGTTTCAAATTCACTCGCAGAACCGAAGCCTACGAAATCGACAACATTACTATCTGCTTGACCTGTAATAAAATCGATTGCTTTGACAAGGGCAACCTTACCGTTCGTTCCAGCTAGTCCAATAGTACCAATGGCATCAGGTGTCGGAAGGTCTGCCGTACCGCCACTTCCTTGAGCTTGTTGGACAAGATAATAACCTCTTGGCTGAATTTCTCCTGATAACTCTGTTTTATTCGTTGTAAACTTACCTGTCGAGGAAGCATATTGAACAGACCAGCCCGCTAAGCTGACTAC
>JAIMAD010000248.1 GCA_023512145.1 Bacillus sp. (in: firmicutes)
GTCAGCAACCTTTCACATCATTGCACTCAAAGACCAACATTGTCTATTATACATAAAACAAAAAGCAAACGCAACACTAATTTATAGATTTTTTTTTGTGGTTTGTCTTTCACACTTTTTCTATTATAGCGGATGCATTATCCCTTTTCAACAATAAATGTCTTTATCCAATTAATGCTTCGAGTTATTGTGAATAGTCTCCTTCGTAACTCTTGGATAAAGAGCACTCCAAATCTAGTTTTTACTCAATGACGTGCCTGGTGAACTAGAATGATTCTGTGCTTTCATTTCTATGGTGAAGATTAAATTTTACTAGCCGCGAGAAAGTCTACCGCGCACAAATTTCTTTAAGATCTTAATCTGATAATTAGTTCTTTTATAGAAGGAACTTGTTTTTTTTCAAAATAAAAAGCAGATGGATCGTCATCCATCTGCTTTACTATTTTTTAGTATTATTCAGTAATTGTCGTAATCGAACCTGAACCTACTGTACGTCCACCTTCACGAATTGAAAACTTAGTACCTTCTTCGATAGCGATTGGAGCGATTAGTTCAACGATCATTTCGATATGGTCACCAGGCATTACCATTTCTGTTCCTTCAGGAAGATTACAAATACCAGTAATATCTGAAGTACGGAAATAGAATTGCGGACGGTAGTTTGTGAAGAATGGAGTATGACGTCCACCTTCTTCTTTAGATAAAACATAAACTTGAGCTTTAAATTTTGTATGTGGTGTAATTGACTTTGGCTTAGCCAATACTTGACCGCGTTCGATTTCTTCACGTGCAACCCCACGAAGAAGTGCACCGATATTGTCGCCCGCTTCTGCAAAATCAAGAAGTTTACGGAACATTTCTACACCAGTTACTGTTGTAACTTTTGGCACTTCAGTAATACCTACGATTTCAACTGTGTCTCCAACTCTAACTACTCCACGCTCAACACGTCCAGTAGCAACTGTTCCACGACCAGTGATTGAGAATACGTCCTCAATTGGCATCATGAATGGCTTATCAGTTTCACGAGTTGGTGTTGGAATCCACTCATCAACAGCAGTCATAAGTTCATGGATTGCTTCTTCCCACTTTTCATCGCCTTCTAATGCTTTAAGAGCAGAACCTTTGATAACTGGTGTGTCATCTCCAGGGAAGTCGTATTCTGATAACAGATCACGAATTTCCATTTCTACTAATTCAAGAAGTTCCTCGTCGTCTACCATGTCACACTTGTTCATGAATACAACAAGGTATGGTACACCTACTTGACGAGAAAGAAGGATGTGCTCACGCGTTTGTGGCATTGGTCCATCAGTTGCAGATACAACTAGGATACCGCCGTCCATTTGTGCAGCACCAGTAATCATGTTTTTAACATAGTCAGCGTGTCCAGGGCAGTCAACGTGTGCATAGTGACGTGCATCTGTTTCATATTCAACGTGTGCAGTAGAAATTGTGATCCCACGTGCTTTTTCTTCTGGTGCTCCATCAATTTGATCATATCCTCGCGCTTCTGCTTGACCAGTTTTAGCAAGAACAGATGTGATAGCAGCTGTTAAAGTTGTTTTACCATGGTCAACGTGTCCAATTGTTCCGACGTTAACGTGTGGTTTATTACGGTCGAATTTTGCTTTACCCATTAGGAATTCCTCCTCTAAATAATGAAAATTAAGTATTTTTTATGAAAACTGAGAAATGGATATCTCATATTCCCAGCTTCCATTCTTACAATAGTAGTTATACTTTATGAAAAGGCGAAAATCAATTATTCACCTTTATTTTTTTTGATGATTTCTTCTGAAATTGATTTTGGTACTTCTTCGTAATGATCAAAGTGCATAGAGAATACTCCACGACCCTGTGTGCTTGAACGAAGTGCTGTAGCATACCCAAACATCTCAGAAAGTGGAATCATTGATCGTACTACTTGTGCGTTACCACGAGCATCCATACCCTCAACTCGGCCACGACGTGACGTAATTTGACCCATGATATCTCCTAAATATTCTTCAGGAATAATTACTTCAACCTTCATGACAGGTTCAAGAATTACGGGACTACATTTAGAAGCAGCATTTTTAAGAGCCATAGAAGCAGCAATCTTAAACGCCATTTCAGATGAGTCAACATCATGGTAAGATCCATCAACTAATTTTGCTTTAATATCAACCAGTGGATAACCAGCAAGAACACCTCTACCTAAGGAATCTTGAAGACCAGCTTGAACAGCAGGGATGTACTCGCGAGGTACTACACCACCAACAATACCGTTGATAAATTCGAAACCTTTACCTTCTTCATTTGGTGAGAATTCAATCCAAACGTGACCATACTGGCCTCGTCCACCAGATTGACGTGCAAACTTACCTTCAACTTTAGCGTCTGAACGGAAAGTTTCACGGTAAGCAACCTGTGGTGCACCTACGTTTGCTTCAACATTAAATTCACGACGCATACGGTCAACAAGGACATCAAGGTGAAGTTCACCCATACCAGCAATGATGGTTTGTCCAGTTTCTGGGTCTGTATGCGCACGGAATGAAGGATCTTCTTCTTGAAGTTTTTGCAGGGCATTAGACATTTTGTCCTGGTCTGCCTTTGATTTTGGTTCAACAGAAAGTTGAATTACTGGCTCAGGGAATACCATTGACTCTAGGATAACAAGGTTCTTGTCATCACAAAGTGTATCACCTGTTGTTGTATCTTTCAGACCTACAGCAGCAGCAATGTCACCTGCAAAAACCTTAGGGATTTCTTTTCGGCTATTTGCATGCATTTGTAGGATACGTCCGACACGTTCACGCTTCCCTTTAGTTGAGTTCTGAACATATGATCCAGCATCTAAAGTACCAGAGTAAACACGGAAGAATGTTAATTTTCCTACATAAGGATCAGTCATAACTTTAAAAGCTAGTGCTGAGAATGGCTCACTATCATCTGAGTGACGTAAGGTTTCTTCTTCGCTATCTGGGTAATGACCTTTAATAGCAGGTACATCTAATGGTGATGGAAGATAATCGATAACCGCATCTAACATAAGCTGAACACCTTTGTTTTTAAAGGCTGACCCACAGATTACTGGGAAGAATTCAACATTAAGGGTAGCTTTACGAATACCATTTTTCAGCTCTTCCTTGGTGACTTCTTCACCATTAAGATACTTTTCCATTAACTCTTCATCAAATTCTGATACTGCTTCGACTAATTTATCATGGTACTCATCAGCTAAAGCCTTATTTTCTTCAGGAATCTCACGGACTTCAATATTTTCGCCTAAGTCGTCCGCATAGAATACTGCATTCATTTCCACAAGGTCGATGATTCCCTCAAACTGATCTTCCGCACCGATTGGTAGTTGAATGGCAACTGCGTTCGCTTGCAAACGATCATGAATAGTTCCAAGTGAATAGAGGAAGTCAGCACCAAGTTTGTCCATCTTGTTAACGAATACTACACGTGGTACACCGTAAGTTGTTGCTTGACGCCAAACTGTTTCAGTTTGCGGCTCAACACCTGACTGTGCATCAAGTACAGCTACCGCTCCATCAAGGACACGAAGAGAACGTTCAACTTCAATTGTGAAGTCTACGTGTCCTGGTGTGTCAATGATATTAACGCGGTGACCATGCCATTGTGCAGTTGTTGCAGCGGAAGTGATTGTTATTCCGCGCTCTTGTTCTTGTTCCATCCAATCCATCTGTGAAGCGCCTTCGTGCGTTTCACCAATTTTATGGATACGTCCAGTGTAATAAAGGACACGTTCAGTAGTTGTCGTCTTACCGGCATCGATATGTGCCATGATACCGATATTACGAGTATTTGCTAATGAGAACTCTCTTTCCATTGGGTCTTACTCCTTCCTAGTATGAAAGTTATGATATTGAAGGGTAGATTACCAACGATAGTGTGCAAACGCTTTGTTTGCATCTGCCATTTTGTGCGTATCTTCACGCTTCTTAACAGCAGCACCAGTGTTGTTAGCTGCATCCATGATTTCATTTGCTAAACGCTCTTCCATCGTTTTCTCTCCGCGTTTACGTGAAAAATTCACTAACCAACGAAGACCTAATGTTGAACGACGGTCTGGGCGCACCTCAACTGGAACTTGATAGTTAGCACCACCTACACGACGAGCTTTAACTTCAAGTACAGGCATAATATTTTTAAGCGCTGCATCGAATATTTCCATTGGTTCTTTTCCAGAACGTTCACGAATTGTTTCAAACGCTGAATAAAGAATTTCTTGTGATTTACCTCTTTTACCGTCAACCATCAATTTGTTAATTAAACGAGTAACTAACTTAGAATTATAAATTGGATCTGGTAATACGTCTCTTTTTACTACAGGACCTTTACGTGGCATGTATTTTCCTCCTTCCAATGAAGCTTCTATTAATAATTATTATTTTTTTGCTGCTTTCGGTCGCTTCGTACCATATTTAGAACGACCTTGCATACGGTTGTTTACACCAGCTGTATCAAGAGCTCCACGAACGATATGATAACGTACTCCAGGTAAGTCTTTTACTCGTCCTCCACGGATAAGAACAACACTGTGTTCTTGAAGATTGTGGCCGATACCAGGAATATAAGCTGTCACCTCGATACCATTTGTCAAACGTACACGCGCATATTTACGTAACGCTGAGTTTGGTTTCTTTGGTGTCATAGTACCAACACGAGTACACACTCCACGTTTTTGTGGTGAAGTTACATTCGTTTGTGACTTTTTGAAGCTGTTGTAACCTTTATTTAGCGCTGGTGAATTTGACTTTTCCCCTTTTGATTGACGAGGCTTGCGCACCAATTGGTTAATAGTAGGCATGAATTTTTCCTCCCTTCATTAATTGTAAGCCCACACATCCAGGTGGTTCATTTTTTTGCAAAAACAAAGTTTTTGCAGATTATCGATCTACAAAAACAGCTTTTATCGGATGATTGCAACAGTGGAAGCACCAACTTGAATCCCGCATGCTTTCCCAAGTTTTTTCTTCGAGTCTACATATTGGATAGGAACGTTTAATTCTTGAGCCAGATCAACAACCATTGCTGTCACTTTCGGTCCAGCATCGCTTGCGACGATTAACTCTTGAACAATATTTTCCTTTAATGCCTTTACTGTTTGTTTTGTGCCAATAACAAATTTTCGTGCCTGCAATACTTTTTCATAAGACATATTTCATATCCTCCAAAGTATCAACTGTATTAGGAGCACCTTTGAAATATTATCATCTTAACAATAAAATGTCAACAAATGTTTTTCCTAATAGACAAAAGTGTATAAAAACGTAATTGCCCTTTTTTACTATGTGGTACCTGCAGGATTTGTTGCGGGTACCACATACGTAAGAAAGGTACATGAATCCGTCTAGCTACGTATCGACAAAGGTACGCTCCGAAGTTGACATATTATGGAGGCATTTGAAGAAAACTAGTAGCCAGACTTCATCAGTTAGACATAAAAATTAATCAATTGTTACGGTTTCCTCGGAAGTTGTATCTCTTAAAACAGGCTCTGCTTTACGATAGCGCTGCATACCTGTTCCAGCTGGAATTAGCTTTCCGATAATAACATTTTCTTTTAAGCCGAGCAATTCGTCACGCTTACCTTTGATGGCAGCATCTGTAAGGACTCTTGTTGTCTCCTGGAATGAAGCTGCAGATAAGAACGAATCTGTTTCAAGTGACGCTTTTGTAATACCCAATAAGACTGGGCGTCCTGTAGCTGGTAACTTGCCGCTCAGTAAGGCCTTTTCATTTGCATCCGTAAACTGGTGGACATCAAGCAGAGTCCCTGGGAGAACATCTGTTTCACCAGCATCACCCACACGAACTTTACGTAACATTTGACGGACCATTACTTCGACGTGCTTATCACCAATTTCAACACCCTGCATGCGGTAAACTTTTTGTACTTCTCGCAGTAGGTATTCTTGAACAGATGTAACGTCTTTAACTTTGATTAACTCTTTCGGGTCAATCGATCCTTCTGTTAGTTCCTCTCCACGAGCAACTTGGTCATTTATTGCCACTCTCATACGTGATGTATATGGGGCGTGGTAAGTACGTGCTTCAACATCGCCTTGAACAACAATTTCGTGCTGGCGATCTTTTCCTTCACCAATACTAATGACAACACCATCAATTTCAGTAATCACAGCTTGACCTTTAGGATTACGAGCTTCAAAAATTTCTTGGATCCGCGGTAAACCTTGGGTAATATCATCCCCAGCAACACCACCAGTATGGAAGGTACGCATTGTTAACTGTGTACCTGGCTCCCCGATGGATTGTGCAGCGATAATTCCAACTGCTTCGCCCACTTCAACCTCTTGACCAGTTGCCAAGTTTCGGCCATAACACTTTTTACAAACACCATGACGTGTATTACATGTAAACGCTGAACGGATTTTAACCTCTGTGATCCCTGCTCCGACAATGATTTCTGCTAAATCCTCAGTAATCAGGCCGTTTTCAGGAACAAGCACTTTCTTTGTTTTCGGGTGCTTGATGGCCTTGCGTGCATGGCGACCAATGAGTCTTTCGTCCAATCCTTCGATTACCTCTGTGCCATCTTTTAAGGAACTGATTAAGAACCCACGATCTGTACCACAATCGTCTTCTCGAACGATAACATCTTGCGCTACATCGACAAGTCGACGAGTTAAATATCCAGAGTCGGCCGTTTTCAGGGCTGTATCAGCAAGACCTTTACGCGCACCGTGAGTGGAGATAAAGTACTCAAGTACGGTTAATCCTTCACGGAAACTTGATTTGATCGGTAATTCAATGATACGTCCAGCTGGGTTGGCCATCAATCCGCGCATACCAGCAAGCTGTGTAAAGT
>JAIMAD010000249.1 GCA_023512145.1 Bacillus sp. (in: firmicutes)
CTATTAAACAGTCTTTACTAAAAAATTCTGGACATATGAGTATGTATGAAAACCCCGACCAACTGATTAAAGAAATCCAGGGTTTTTTATCCGAAATTTAAGAGTTTAGTGCCGAACCACAAATGCTCTCCTAGTAAAAGACGGCGAAATGGAACTTAAAATTGAACCTTTTTATAATTGGGGAAGAACCTAACCGGTTGCTTCCCTTTTTAGTAGCTCCTTTGACATGAAAAAAAAGCTAAAATAAGTCGTTAAGTTCGGTATCTGAATGAATGGCAATCAAGACAACAGCTTTTACTTCACCAATATTCGTCACAGTATGTGGCACACTCGCATTCCAACTAAAAGAATCACCTTCCTCCAAGATAAGAGAGTCTTCCCCTTGTTCTGCAAGAACCTTCCCTTCTAGCACTAAATGACATTCTTCCCCCTCATGGGCATGGGCATCACCAATCGATGCTCCGAGGGGGAATTCCACACTCATTAGTCTTAAGCCACCTTTGGAAGATATATGCTCAATCTTTAGGTTATTAAAAGAGCTGTAGGTTCTATCCGCTTTTCGAACAACGCGCATATGTTGTTTCTTTTCTAATAATAAATAAGGCAGAGGAACATCCAGATAGTTTGCAATGGTTTGCAGCGTACTAATGGATGGGGAGGTATTATTGTTCTCAACATTACTAATAAATCCTTTGGAAAGACCTGTTCCTTCACACATTATTGCAATGGTCACCTTTTTTCTTTTACGAATAGCACGGATTTTCGAGCCGATATCCAATTTATCCACCTCAAATGTTTCTTAATATCAAACTTAATTATATATTAGCAAAAAAACCGTTGACAATACAACTTAATATTTGTTATCTTATAAACAACTATTGTTCTTATTGAAAAACAAATAGCGGATTATATTTTTTTGTCTCTTTGTTTCTTTATATGAACATTTTTTGTTTATTTAAATACATTAGGTGATATTTTAATACACTTAAATTCTTTTTGAGTGTGACTAGTAGTTGTACTAAATTAATTAGGATTAATATTAATTGCCACCTTAAGGATATTAGATATTAACTTATAGAAGGGATGATGAATTTGAATTCACCAATGATTTACGAACTTCGTAAACCAACACAAATCGATCCAGAGAAAACATACCCTGCATTGTTTATCATGCATGGGATAGGAAGCAATGAACAAAATATGTTGTCCTTAGTGGATGGGTTAGATGATCAATTCTATATTTTTAGTATTCGAGGTCATCTTTCACAACCACCTGGTTTTGCTTATTTCACAATTCAAGGGTATGGGAAGCCACATCGGGAAGTGTTCGATGATGGAATTAGTAAGCTTACAACCTTTATTGACTATGCCTGCGTCGATTACCCATTGGATGAGAGTCGTATGTATTTACTCGGTTTTAGCCAAGGGGCAATCCTTGCCATGACACTTGGTTTGAGTTTAGGAAATCGAATTAAAGGAATTGTTGCCCTAAGTGGATACATTCCAGGTTTTGTAAAGGAAGAGTACAACTTAAAACCTGTTGAACAGCTATCTGCATTTATCTCCCATGGGGAAATGGACCAAGTTCTCCCTTTCGACTGGGGTGTTGCAAATAATGACTATTTTCGAAAGTTAGGTGCAACAGTAACTTTCCAGACATATCAGGAAGGTCATACGGTTTCTTTACAAAACCAACAAGATTTTATGAAATGGTTACAAGAAGACTTGAAAAAATAAATTACAACAATTAATTGGAGGAAAATAAAATGTTAAAAAAATACGAAGCAAGTACAGTAATATTACGAGTAATGTTAGGAATTACGTTTTTTGTTCATGGGTTAGTTAAATTCCAAGAGGGCATTGAAAATATCGTTGGCTGGTTTGAAGCAATCGGCTTACCAGGTTTCTTGGCTTATGGTGTTGCTTCAGTCGAAGTTATTGGTGGCCTAGCATTAATTCTCGGTTTAGGAAGTCGCATCGTTTCCGCAATACTTGCATTATTAATGATCGGCGCAACAGTCAAAGTGAAACTTGCTGGTGGATTTTTAGGGGATGGACAAGGTGCTGGTTATGAATTAGATCTTGCTTTACTAGTGATGGCAGTGTTTATCGCAATCAACGGCAGTAAGATGTTTGCACTCGATCAAATCATTTTAAATGGCCAAAAGAAGGAAACCACTTCAATTTAATAAAGGTTACCAAAAATAAGTTAACATAGGGGGGAAATTACATGTTGCCATCTTTTTTTATCGCCCATGGATCGCCGTTAATAGCGATTGAGAACAATGAATATACAACCTTTATAAATCAATTAGGTCAATCCTTGCCACGACCAAAGGCTGTTGTATTATTTTCAGCTCATTGGGAATCACAGCCCCAAAAAGTAAGTGACGTTGATACGTATAGCACAATTTATGATTTCGGCGGTTTCGATCCAGCTTTAACTAAGATTCAATATCCGGCTCAGGGATATCACGATGTTTCTCTAGAAATAATGAACCTTTTTAAGGTGAATGATGTGCCGTTCGAAATAGAAACAAAACGCGGTTTGGATCATGGGGCATGGGTTGTCCTCAGATTGCTTTATCCGAATGCAGATATTCCTATTATTTCTATGTCAGTCAATCCAAATCTTAAACCTGAGGAACAATACAAAGTTGGAAAATCCCTATCTGCTTTACGAGCAAATGATATATTAATTATTGGTAGTGGTGGTACAGTGCACAACTTAAGAGTTTTGAACTGGGCTGACAACGGTCAAGTCGATCAATGGGCACTTGAGTTTGATGATTGGTTGGAACACCACTTGAACAATTGGAATTTAGATTCATTATTCAAATACGATTCAATTGCTCCATATGGAGAAACTGCAGTACCTCCTTATGGGAAAGAACACTTTATTCCACTTTTCTACGCCATGGGAGCAGCAGATAATCAGCAAACAGCCAAATTACTGCATCGAAGTTTTCGCTATGGCAACCTAAGTCATAGTGTCTGGCAGTTCGGGGAAATAGAGTAAAATATTTCGAGGTGAGATAGTGAACATCCATAAAATTGCCGATGAACTATATCACCATCAAAAAAAGGCCCTAGAACTAGATAGGATTACAACAAGACACATAGGAATTTCACTTGCGGAAGCCTATGAAATTCAAAAAATTAACATTGAAAAAAATTTACACTTAGGTGATCCATTCGTTGGTTGGAAAATGGGTTTGACAAGTAAAGCGAAGCAACAATCCGTGGGTGTTGACCAGCCAATTTACGGCAGATTGTTAAAGTCGATGATGATGAACGATAGGGACTTACAAATGGAAGGTCTTATCCATCCACGGGTATAACCAGAGCTAGCATTTTTAATTAATAAACGTTTAGAAGGCGAAACTATTAGTGAACAAGACGTATGGCAGGCAACGGAATGCATTAAACCGGCGCTGGAGATCATCGATAGCCGCTACAAAGATTTTTCCTTCAGCTTGATTGATGTGGTCGCAGACAATGCCTCAAGTGCATGGTTTTTGATGTCAGATAAGGCCTTTTTTCCTAATCAATTTCACTGGGATCAAATTCCAATCATTATGAAATTAAACGGTGTGCTTGTTCAAGAGGTAGTCGGTTCAGCTGTAATGGGTCATCCTGTTCGTTCCGTGGTTGAACTTGTTCGAATGCTGAGCAGAACCGGCCATTATATCAACCCTGGAACAATCGTTCTTACAGGGGGAATTACTGAGGCGATTCATGTTTCCCATGGGGATTTGATTACGGTGGAATATGGTGTTTTGGATACTATGTCTTTGTTTACTAAATAGCTTTAAGGGAGATTTATTAATGCCAATCATTCAGATCCATCTCATAGAGGGCAGATCTTTGGAATTGAAACGCCAATTGATTTCAGAAGTCACAGAAGCAGTGAGTAAAACATTAGGTAATTCACCTGAATCCATTCGTGTGTTCCTCCAAGAAATTCCTGAAGAAAACTGGGGCGTTGCGGGTACATCAATCAAGGATAAGAAATCAAATAAATAAAACTTTACTAAAACAAGGCAGATCTCCTGTCTTGTTTTTTTGTTATTTCGTAATGGAGAAGGATACAATTTTATTTATTTCACTAAAAAGATGGCATAATGAACTGTAGACTGATAATTTAGAAAATAACCAACCCTGTGTTACAGTCAGTAAGCAGGAAGAGGAAGGAGTTCGTTTTTACTTGTTGAGGGAATTTCGAGTAACACAAGTTACCATCCCGCTCCCTTTTCGCTTGAATCATGTAAATTGTTTTTTAGCGGAAGGTAGTAAAGGATGGACTATTATCGATACTGGGTTAAATACAGAAGTATCAAGGGATATTTGGAAACCAATTATTGAAAAACATAATATTAAGGAAATCATCTTAACCCATTATCACCCAGATCATTTCGGTTATTCCGGAACATTACAGCACTTAACGAATGCTGACGTTTGGATGACGGAAGTAGATGAACTGACGGGTCTCACATATTGGGAACCAGACTCGCTCGAATTGACAAAAAAGAATTATGACAGATGTGGTCTTCCAGATTCTATAACGTCTGAGTTAACAAGTGATGAAAGATCTTTTTTTCCAAGGGTGAAGCCATACCCAATGGTAACCCATCACCTAGAAGATGGCATGAAACTTTTATTTGGAAAATACGAATACGAAGTCATTGATACACCCGGACATTCAGATGGTTTAATATGTTTATACAACAAGGAAAATAGCATTCTATTTTCTGCCGATCATATCTTACCAAGGATTTCACCGAATATTTCCTATTGGTTTCGGGGCATTGAGAATCCCTTAGATTCTTTCTTTACATCTTTGAAAAAAATAGAAGTGTTAGACGTAGATTATGTAATCCCTTCACACGGGGCACCTTTTAGGAATGCCAATAAACGAATCGAGGAATTATTGGCTCACCATCAGGAACGCTTGCATGTCGTTTATGAGTTCATCAAACAACCTACAACCATATACCAAGCCTGTCAGCAGCTTTTTAAGTATAACTTAACTACACACGAAACTCGTTTTGCGATAGGAGAAACACTGGCACATCTGGAGTACCTTCACCTCAATAATCAATGTAAAAAAAGTCTTGAGGATGGCGTTTGGTATTATGAGGCATTTTAAATTTTCATCCAGTGTCCATCATTTGTTAGAAATAAAAATCCTTCCCGGCTATTTAAGTGGGAAGGACTTTAATTATACCCAATGGTAAAGGTTTGTATTATTGAAACTACATTGGTCCAATACCCATATAAACTCCATCAAAAAAAGCTGCTATTTCTACTGTACCATTATTATTTAAATAAGGTACACCTACCATTATCATCCCACCCATAGTAATGTTTACCACAACTTCGATATTTTTTGCTCCTCTCCACGTATAACTGTCACTTTTTAAAGAAAGTTTTGTATTCTTAAATTCTGGACTGCTTATTAATGCAGCAATTATTTTATTTTTTTCGGCTCCAAAAACCGGTTCAACAATGCAGCCGCACCCATCATCATGTGGTTCTTCTGCTTGTACAGTATTCCCTGTCGTCACAAACATTGATAATGCAATAACCACTCCACATAAAACTGTTAACAATTTCTTCATTTGTTTTCCTCCTCTATTTAACCTCTATACATCATTCTCCCTTTTTCGACAAACTCCTTCAAAAACTTTGGAAATATATTTGCAAACTGCCATTATTTATTACAATTTGGTGTCAGGAATCCTTTTGTTTTTCATTTTACCAATAAATACTGTCTAATAAAGGGAAGACTTCATTTTTAGAAAAGGGGTTAGCGTGTTGTGGGGATTTATCATTATTGTTTTAATACTATATAATTTACTACTGTTTTATATAGGGTGGAATGGGTGGAAGTGGTTGGGAACATTAGGGGTGGTTAAGAGGCCGATTAAGTATTTCTATTGGGTTATCCTTGTCGTTTTTGCCTATTCCATTTTTTTAGCTCGAGGGGTCGGAGGCAGTTTACTTATAACGTGGATTAGTGTTTTATGGCTTACACTTTTTTATTTTTTAATCCTCTTGCTACCAATAGTTAACATAGTTGTCTTTTTATCAAAATTTACACGAATATCTAAACGAATGACCATTAAATGGTCCGGTTTTACCACGATAGGTGTCATCTTCTGTTTATTTGTATCTGGCTTATATTTTGCCTACAGCCCTACTGTTACGAATTATCAAATCAATATCCCTAAACAGGTGGAAGGGAAACAGAGTCTTAAGATTGTTTTGGCGTCAGATATGCATTTCGGAGTACTATCAGGTGCAAATCATGCAAAGAATCTTGTCCGGCACATCAACCAAATGGATCCCGATATTGTCCTGTTTCCAGGAGACATTATTGATGATGACGTGGTTCCATATCTTGATAAAGGGATTCCGAACATTCTAAAACAGATAAATGCCCCGGTGTATACATCATTTGGTAATCATGATCGCGATGACGACGCAGACCTGATCAAGGTTTTTACTGACAGTGGCATGAGGGTTTTATCTGATGAAGCACTTGTAATGGACAACGGTATTACCTTAGTTGGCAAGAAAGACCGAGGTTACCAGGATGTTGTGCGCTCAGAACTTGCTGATTTAATGAACGAAGTCGATTCAACGAAACCAGTTTTTCTCCTTGAGCACCAACCCTATGATTTTGATATTGCAGAGAAGAATGGCGTTGATCTCATTTTGTCAGGACATACCCATCATGGACAAATTGCACCAATTAATTTAATTACAAATATGATTTTTGAAAATGATTTCGGTTATTTAAAGAAAGGAAAACTACAATCGATCGTTTCTTC
>JAIMAD010000250.1 GCA_023512145.1 Bacillus sp. (in: firmicutes)
CTCTTCGAACGACCGGCCACTTTCCTGCACCATTTCTGCAACATAGTGAAAGCGGCGCGTGAACTTTTCATTTGTTTCAAATAAGGCTTCTTCCGGATGGATTTTTAAGAATCGGGCCACATTGACAAAAGAGAATAATAAATCGCCAAATTCCCCTTTAGCTCGCACCAATCCCTCTTCTGTTCCATCCAATTCACTCACGAATTCTTCGAGCTCCTCTTTCACTTTCTCCAAAGCAGGTGTGATTTCCTGCCAATCAAAGCCAACCTTTGCCGCTTTCTTTTGCAGTTCATATGCCCTTAGCAAATTCGGTAATGCCATCGATACGCCTGAAAGGAGAGAAGACGATGCAGGGGCCTCCCCTTTTTCAAGCTTCTTAATCTCCTGCCAATTTCGGACTACTTCGTCTGCATTCTCGGCCTTACCCTCTCCAAAAACATGAGGATGCCTGCGAATCATTTTTGCTGATATTCCTTCAATAATGTCATCAATGGAAAAATAACCATCGTCCTCACCAATTTGTGCATGTAACATCACTAGAAGAAGGACATCTCCCAGTTCTTCGATGGTATTGTCGACATCTTCACTGTTAATCGCCTCAATGACTTCATAGGTTTCTTCAATTAAGTATTTTTTCAAGGACTCATGCGTTTGTTCCTTATCCCATGGACAGCCATTTGGACCCCGGAGGACAGCAATAATCTCTCGTAGCTTCGAGAAATTTTTCAATAAAATTTGTTCTTCCTGCACTGGTGGAATATAGACAGAAGTTAGATTGTTAATAGATACATTTCGATCCAACTCGTGCAAGGGTACTTTTTCAATATGTTCATTTTTACTTCCAGCCGCAGTTACGATATGTACTAGATAATCATCAGGTAATTTCTCCATTAAAGTCAATTTGACGTTAGAAGCAATAAATTGGTCGTATACCTGACTAATAATTATATGCTGGTCAATTTGCAGTTGGGCAGCAAGAAGTGAGGTACCATCAAGCAGTTGAAACCCTTCAATCGGGTCAATCTTAAGTGATGAAAATAGGGCATCAATAAAGCTCTGTCCGCCCCCAATAATGACTTCAACATCATTTTTACGACCATAGTCCAAAAGAAGCTGTACGGTTCGCTCTGCAACAAGTGGATGTCCTGGAACGGCATAAATAATCGACGCTTCCTGCGCCTTTTCCACTAATGTCTGGACAATTTCCTCATATACTTGCTCAAATTGGTCGTGTTTTTCATAAATAGAATCAAAAGAGGTATAGGTTAATCCTTCTTTTTCTAAATCCAACACAACTGGATGCTCTTTTGTCCGCAAATAGATAGGACTTGCTTTTGCTTGAAGTAGTTTCTTATAAACACCGACAGGTAGCTGCTCTAAATCTCCCGCACCTAAACCAAGAATTTCAATCTTCTTCACCATACTTTACCTCAGGTCCTTTCTTGCTACTAAATGTATTAATTTACTTCCAAACGGAAACAATGCAAGTTCTTCCTCAAGGAACACCCTTCCTCTAATAATAAGCACTAAAAAGAGGAATCCACCAAATATAACAGCACTTAAGGATTGTAATGCAGCACCTAAGCGCCCAAAATCATTGGAGCCTATTAGATAAAAGTAACTTTTTAAAAAGAAAAGCATTGCTGCTGTGGCTGTTATCACAGTCCCTAAAAAACGGATTGAAAAAAGCGGAACAACTACGATCTGCTTTAAACGAAACAATAATAGGACACAAATCAATCCCAACGAAATAAGCGTAGAAATGGCAGCACCCATTGTTCCCAAAGACGGAACGAAAACAGCATTCAGGAAATATTTTAGCGGAAATACACTCGCTACTACCAGTGCCGGAAACAGAAGATAGCCAAGTCCCTGCATGATGGCAATTACGGTTAATATAATTGAAGCAAATAGAATAACGAAACTTAGCACACTTAAAACTGCTGAGCCAGATTCATTTTCAAAAAGCATTGTGTTTGTTGGTTCTATAATAGCTGATAACCCTACAGATGCACCAACACCGATGATGATACTTACCTTTAGCGCCACTTGGATTTTGTGATGTAAAAATTGGGGGTTTGCCACTAATCGGGCCCGACTAATAAGTGGAACAAGGGTTAACGAAATAGATGTTGCAGCGACTGTTCCTAACTGTATTAACGGTTGCCCACGGTCAAATATCCCTTTAAAGACCTTGGCCATATTTCTTTCAACACCGCTTGAGACAAGCAAGGAGTATAGATTTAACGAATCAGCTAATTGAATAAAGATTAACAGCATCCCACTCACACAAATAGTCAGACCCTGATAGGTCAAAGCCCTAACTATCCGTTTTACCTCGACAGAATAGCGTTTAACCATTCCTCGTGTTGGGGTTATTAATTTCCATTCTTTACGAATCCATAAAAACATAAACAGAATAATGGCTGAAATGATACTACCGGTGATTGAGCCAAACATTGCCCCACCTCCAACAAGATAAAGAGAATAACCCTGTTGCATAAAAAGATAGGCTAAAAATAAAATGGTCAAAACCCTTGTTGTTTGTTCACCCACTTGTGATAGTGCAGTAGGTAACATATCCCCTCTTCCCTGATAGTACCCCCTAACAAGTGAAACCAGCGGAAACGTCAAAAACACAATTGAGACAACCTTTAATAAAATCGATAGTTGGGGGTCATTCATCCAATTCGCTATTTGGTCCGCACCAAAATAGAGAATGGAGAAACAAATGAAGCCAAATACCTGTAAATAAATAAACGATACAAAAAGAAACAGACGAGCCAATTCATCGTCACCATTTTGTTTCTGTTCTGCATAAAGCTTTGAAATAACAACTGGGAAGCCTATGGTTGATAGAACAACGGCCACCCCATAAAACGGATAAACTTGTTGGTATATGTAAAGGCCAATATCACCGACAATGTTTTGAAAGGGAATACGGTAAAAGGCACTTAATATTTTAGTCATTAGCGCCGCAAACATTAAAATAAAAGCACCCCTGATAAGGGACTTCGTTTGATTCACAGGCCTCATTGCACACTTCCTTCCAAGAACAAACTCGAAAGTATTATAGCACAGAATCAAAAAACGGAGGCACCCGTTAGTAAAGTACACTAGTCCTTGTTGATGAGAAATGCGTAAGTGCCTTGGTCATGGGCGATATAGGAAGACTTATCGACAAGCAGTTTCGCTCCGCCAGAGATTAGTCTTCCTTAACGCGTACGAAGTAGCCAGGCGCGGGGAGAGCCGGTGGAAAGGTTGCTCTTTAACCTTTTCGACGGATTGACTTGCGACCTAGGAAAAAAAGGGGGTTGTTTTTTCCATCGAACCCCTAGGCCATGCAGCACGGACAATTTTCAAACTCAAGAATTATCTGCTTTCTTATTTTTAAACATAAAAAAGACAGCTAACGCTGTCCTTTTCATGTTTTAGTATGATTAGTTCTAAGACTCCATCTGTCTAGCTAGGAAACCAGCTGCTGTTTCAACGGCCTTTAGTTCCACTTCGCCTAGAATTTTTTCTTTAGAAAAAATGATAACAGCACCGATAGGATCACCATTTGCAATAATTGGACCAATAGTGTAAGAAGTTAGCGATTCTACAATTCCATCAATTAAGGCGATGTCACTTTGTTGAATAACCAGTACCGAGTTCCGTTCTTCCATTGTCTTCTCAACGACATCACTAATATTTTTATTTAAATAATCCTTTTTAGAACCACCTGCTAAGGTAATATAGGTATCTCTATCACAAATTAATATCGGACTACCGAGGCTGTCAAATAAGGCTTCTGCATATTCTTTGGCAAAATCACCTAATTCGCTGATTGGTGAATACTTCTTTAAGATTACCTCTCCGTCTCGATCCACAAAGATTTCTAACGGATCCCCTTCGCGGATACGCAAAGTTCTGCGTATTTCTTTGGGAATCACAACACGACCCAAATCATCGATTCGACGAACTATTCCAGTTGCTTTCATCCAATGTTGCCTCACTTTCATCTGATGATTATTCAACTTGGTAATGACATTCTTCCTAGAATAAGGGTAACTGTCTAGCTTCAGCGCCTAGGGGCTCTATGGTATAAGCCAATCCGTCAAGAAGGCTATAAAGCAGCCTTCTCGCCAGCTCGTCTTATGCTTGTCGCCCCTGAACAAGGCGCTTACGCTTTTCTATTCATCACCAACTTTGAACTTAGTATCTTTCACCCTAGAAAGTTCTATGCACAATCGTAACATTTTTTCACATTTATGAGGTATATTCCAAGAATGGTTAAAAATACATGCCGATAAAACCATTCACTTTTGTACACTACCCTAGTTTAACTTGCTAATTATGATTCCAAAAAAACCATTATTTTACTGGATTTCCTTGGATCTTTCTTGCTAATGGCAGCCCTTTGATCATTTCAAAGGCAATATGGAGCCATTGTGCCGTCTCATATTCTTTATTCCTGATGACTATTTTTAACCGCATACCTTCCATTCCTGGATTAACATTTCTCCCAAACTGGTTACCAATTTTAAGAACTTTACTGCCATCAATCGTAGCGGTTGTCTGCTCATTCACTAAAATAATTACCTCTTCTTTGGTTTGCTTAATTTGTTCAACACCATTTAACAAGGCAAAAACTTTCATTCTTGCTATTTTGAAAAGGAAGGAGACTTCATCAGGATATTCTCCAAAACGGTCAAGCATTTCTGCTTGAAGTTCTTCAAGATCCTCAAGCGAAGTAGCACCCCTAAACCGTTTATACATCTCTATTTTTTGATGCCCATCCAAAATATAGGTATCGGGAATATAGGCATCAATCCCAAGGTCAATTTCAACAGATTTTTTTTCATCTGCTGTTTGGTCTCCTTTTCTTTCTTCGATTGCTTCTTTGAGCATTTGTGAATAAAGGTCAAAACCAACAGAGTCAATGAACCCGTGCTGTTGTGCACCAAGCAAATTCCCCGCACCCCTAATCGATAAATCTCGCATAGCAATTTTAAAACCTGAACCTAATTCAGTAAATTCCTTAATCGCTTGGAGGCGTTTTTCAGCAACCTCTGTTAATACTTTGTCTTTCCGATACGTGAAAAAGGCATATGCTACTCGATTGGACCTGCCAACGCGTCCTCGAAGTTGATAAAGTTGGGATAGACCCATTCGGTCTGCATCAAAAACAATTAATGTATTAACATTCGGAATATCAACACCCGTTTCAATAATGGTGGTACTTACAAGAACATCGTATTCACCAGCCAAAAAGGCGATCATAACAGCTTCTAAATCATTTTCATTCATCTGCCCGTGTGCAAAGGCAACGCGTGCGTCAGGGACAAGCATCGATATTTCCTCTGCTTTCCGTTCAATGTCATCTACTCGGTTATATAGAAAGTAGACTTGTCCGTCGCGGGCAAGTTCCCTTTCAATTGCTTCTCTCACCAGAGAGCCATTGTATTCTGTGACATAAGTTTGCACAGGGTACCGGTTCTCAGGTGGCGTTTCAATTATCGATAAATCACGAACTCCGAGCATCGACATGTGAAGCGTTCTTGGGATAGGCGTAGCCGTCAAGGTTAGAACATCCACATTCGTTTTTAACTTTTTAATCTTTTCTTTATGGCTAACCCCAAATCTTTGCTCTTCATCGATAATTAACAGACCTAAATCACGATAAACAATATCCTTAGAAAGCAGGCGATGCGTTCCGACAACAATATCAACGGTACCGGCTTTTAACCCCTTATTTGTCTCCGTTTGTTGCTTTTTTGACCTAAAGCGGCTTAACAGGCCAATATTAATCGGAAAATCTTGAAATCTCTCCCGCATTGTTTCATGATGCTGTTGGGCCAAAATAGTTGTCGGGACTAAAAAAGCTACCTGTTTTCCGTCAGCAATAGCCTTGAAGGCTGCTCTGATGGCTACCTCTGTTTTTCCATAACCAACGTCACCACAGAGCAAGCGGTCCATCGGACGAGCCTTTTCCATATCCATTTTTATTTCATGAATAGAACGGAGCTGGTCATCTGTTTCTCGGTAGGCAAAGGATGTTTCAAAGTCCATCTGCATTTCTCCATCTGGGGAGAAGGCATAACCAATGGCTGCTTCTCGTTTTGCATATAGTTTGATTAAATCGTCTGCGATATCTTCAACGGTTGATTGAACTTTCTTCTTTACCTTTTTCCAATCACTTCCGCCAAGTTTATAAACCTTTGGTTCTTTTCCTTCAGAACCAACATACTTCAAAACAAGGTCAATTTGTTCGACTGGGACATAAAGTTTATCCGTTCCCTGGTAATGAATTTGAAGATAATCTTTATGGATTCCGTTAATGACGAGTGTTTCAATTCCTAAATACTTACCGATACCATGGTTAACGTGAACAACATAATCACCAATTTTGAGCTCTGAGTAACTCTTGATTCTTTCAGCATTTGATAGTTTTTGTCGGTTAGTAGTTTTTTTCACCCGTTTATTAAATAGTTCTTCTTCGGTAATCACGACTATTTTTTGGATTGAAAGTTCAAAACCCGTATGTAAGTTTCCTTTCACAACTTGAACTTTCCCAGGTAACAGGTGCTGTCCTTCTCCGACAATACTTGCATTAATTTCATAGTCCTCTAAAACGCGCTCTAACTTTTTTACACGCTCTTCATCAGGTCCTAGAAATAAAACGGTATAATTGCCCTTCTTCCACCTATCCATCTCCGCTTTTAACAAATGAATTTGACCATGAAAATTTTGCATTTGCTTGCATGAAACATTGATAATATTCTGAGGGCTTGTATTCGCTACATGACGTAAAAACAAGGACATATATACAATCG
>JAIMAD010000251.1 GCA_023512145.1 Bacillus sp. (in: firmicutes)
AGGGGCAGATGCTATCCGAAAATTAACGAGTGATTGCGAAAATATTTATCTCCTTTTTAACAATAACTCCGGTGGGGATGCAGCAGATAATGCCAAGGAAATGATGAACCTCTTACAAATTGAATATGAGGGTCTTGCTCCAAGGCAGCTGGGCTTATTTTGAAAAAAACTCCTTACGGGTCAAAGACTATTAGGAAATGTATGTGCATAACCTAGGGCAAGAAGTTTTAAACCTTCTTGCTTACTACTTAGAAAACTGAAGGTGTAAACATGGAATGGATTATTTTAGTTTTTATTGGATTAATTGCAAGTTCATTAGGTTCACTCATTGGTTTAGGGGGGGGAATTATTATTGTTCCTGCCTTGCTTTTTTTAGGAACATTGCCAGCATTTGGCCATCTTCCCCCGCAAGTAGCAGTTGGAACATCCCTTTTCACAATGATTTTTACAGGTCTCTCCTCGACGTTAGCCTATATGAAATACAAAACTATTGATTATAAAAGTGGACTAATTTTCCTGATTGGTAGCGGTCCGGGGAGTATGCTTGGTGCGTATGTGACAGAAGGGTTAAATATGCACTCTTTTAATCTCTTTTTTGGAATTTTTATTATTTTTATTTCGCTTGTCTTATTAATTAAGGATAAATTAAAACCGGTTCCCTACCAGAAAAAAAAGGGGCTTACTCGTACTTTTCGTGATAACACGGGTAAAACCTTTGAATATGGCTTTAACCCGATAATTGGGATCCTTATTTCCTTTGCTGTTGGTTTTTTATCTGGTGTGTTTGGTGTCGGCGGCGGCTCGTTAATGGTTCCAACGATGATTTTAATATTTTTCTTTCCACCGCATGTGGCCGTGGCAACATCAATGTTTATGATTTTACCAACATCCATCCTTAGTTCGGTTACACATATATCTTTAGGAAATGTTAACTGGTTTTATGCGTTAGCGTTAGTACCTGGAGCATGGATCGGAGCAAAAGTGGGCGTCTTTTTTAATTCAAAGCTAAAAAGTAAAACAATTGTGTTAATATTGAGAATAATCCTTGTGCTTGTTGGAATTCGCTCAATTTATCAAGGTTTAATAGGGTAGGGTTGAGAATGGAAACGATACATATTTATCACACCAATGATATTCACAGCCACTTAGAAAATTGGCCTCGGATTGGGCAATTCCTAGCTCGAAGAAGGGTTGACCATCACGAAAAGGGAGACGAGGTTTTTCTATTTGATATCGGTGATTTTATTGACCGTTGGCACCCCTTTACCGAAGCCACATTTGGACAGGGGAATATTGAGCTCTTAAATACGAGCCAATATACGGCAGTTACGATTGGAAATAATGAAGGGGTTAACCTCCCTTATGAAGATTTAGATTTGCTTTATAACAAAGCCCGATTTGATGTTCTTGTCGCGAACCTTTATCAGAAAGATAACCATTATCCTAGCTGGGTAAAACCTTATCAGATTTATCAAACGATAGAGGGAACGAGAGTTGGGGTCATTGGTTTAACCGCATACTTCGAACATCTTTACGAGTTGCTTGGTTGGCGGCTTACAGAACCAATCGCAGAGCTGAAAAAATGGCTACAACCATTAAAGGAACAAGCAGACATAATCATCTTACTTTCCCATCTTGGCCTTCAAACGGACGAACAAATAGCTAGAGAATTTCCGGAAATCGATGTGATATTAGGTGCCCACACCCATCATGTCCTTGAAGACGGAAAGTTGGTTGGCAACACACTTCTCGGTGCTGCCGGGAAGTTTGGCTATTTTGTTGGCTGTATTACCCTAAATTTAGATGAACAAAAGGCTATTACACGGAAAGATGCTATTCTTTTTGATAGTAAGGAGTTACCTATTGTAAAAAATGAACAAAAGCAAATTGATGCCTTTTTAAAAAAAGGGAAGGAACTCTTAAACCAAAAGGTAACCACACTTCGCAAATCATTGGTAAATGATCCATTCCAGGAAACGGAGTTTTCGCTTTTGTTATGCAGTGCATTGCGAGAATGGTGTAGCGCAGATTGTGCCATGATTAATGCGGGTCTTTTGTTGGGGTCATTGTCAGGTGACGTTACGGATTACGATTTGCTGACAATTTGTCCCCATCCAATCAATCCGTGTGTCATCGAACTGTCCGGTAAGGAATTAGCGGAGGTAATCATGCAGACGAAGGATAATAGCCTCACACATAAACAAATAAAAGGTCTAGGATTCAGAGGAAAAGTTCTGGGGATATTTGTATTTGATCGAATTAGCTTTCAGGAAAATAGGATTTTTGTTAATGGCATCGAACTGGACGGTGAAAGAAGGTACACGTTAGCCCTTCCCGATATGTTTACTTTTGGTCACTTTTTCAAGGAAGTCTTCCAAGACAAGGAAAAGAAATATTTCCTCCCTGAATTTATGCGCGATTTATTAAAATGGAAGTTACAAATGTAGTTATATTTGTTAATGTCTTTTAATGCAACTACGGCCTTTTTTCGCCTAATAACTCGCCATTATGCGAGTTTTCTTTACTATACACGCTTATTCAGACCTTGTCATAAAGTGTAAGAAAGGAGAGGAGTGTGAGACCGTTTGATTGATCTTTCACCAATTGAAATTAACGGACATACGTTTTTGGCAGTTTCTGTTTTACTTCCAAAAACTACCTTGCTTGCGGTGGCAAGTGATAAGGGATATATTATGTGCGGTGCCTTGGATGTAGGTTTATTAAATGAAAAACTAAAGGACCGCAAAATTATTGCCGGTCGGGCCATCGGAGTAAGAACCATTGATCAGCTCCTTAATGCCCCGTTAGAGTCGGTCACATGGGAGGCGAAGGAATTAGGTATTCACCCTGGAATGATTGGCAAGGATGCCTTATTGAAAATGATCTAAAAGCTTGCTTTGGGTAGCAAGCTTTTTTTATGGGCTAGTTCCCCTTTTTCAAGCATACATATAGCATGAAGGGGTGATTTCTGTGACGAAGTTTCGCACTCGGCGTAATCGGAGAGGACCACTGCCTTTCCGATATATCATGTTAATAACATTGGTCTTTTTCCTGTTTTCTACTGCAACTGGCTTGTGGCTAGTGAATAAGGGAATTGAGCCAACATTAATGAGAATTGCTACTTCCGAAACCCGTAATATCGCTTCTCTAGTAATCAATAAGGCCATCACAAAACGGACGACGGACACGGGTGATAATAATGATGTCATTGAGATACTTCCTAGTGAAAATGGGAAGGCATCAAACGTTAAACTCAATACAGTGTATATAAACCGTGTATTAGCTGAAACAACGGCACAGATTCAAAAAAACTTAAAGGCGGCAAAAAAAGGAGATCTTTCCTCTTTAGAGCAGGTTACAGACGTGGAAATTGAAACAGAGGATACGGAAGGTGAAGATGGAATTATTTGGTATATTCCGTTAGGCCAGGCAACGCAGATAACTTTGTTAGGAAATCTTGGTCCAAAAATCCCAGTAAAGTTTCATGCGATAGGTGAAGTTGAACCAGATGTGATAATAGAAAAAAAACAAATGGGAATCAATAATTCGTGGGTCGAAGTAGCCATTCATATAGAAGTGTCGGTACAAATTGTCACCCCTTTTGCCACGAAGATAACAAAACTCAAGCAAAGCATTCCTGTTGGAGGAGCACTAATCCAAGGAGATGTCCCACAATTCTATAATGGTGGCGGCAGCGGTACATTACCCGCGATACAGTTACCTCAAAAGGAGACTGAAACAAAAAAATCAGGAAACTAAATCGGACTATTCCTTTTTAAGGACAGTCCGATTTTGACTAGTTCTAATAATTTTTAAGATGTTTTTGCCTTTTTTATAACATGAGAATTTATATCATTAAACTTCGATACATGTCCAGCGCAAGCGCCCAACGGCTAGTGTACTTCGCTCTTCTCCCTTCGATAAGTCAACATCGAATCGCTATCGCTCTCCGTGTTTCCTTTATCTTAGTCGAAGCGCTTCAGTCCTGTCGTGCGCTAAACGGGCGCTTGCGCCTTTCTTATTTTTTATTAGCATTCATACGTTCAAGACGTTTCCATTTTGCTAAATGTGGATAGGGGTCAAAGGACCATTCTGTACGTCCATTGTCCTTGTACATCCCATAATGTAGGTGGGGCGGGAACTTTCCAGATGTTCCTGGTGGGCCATATCCGGAGCTACCAACACCGCCAATCACCATCCCAGGCTCAACTATTTGACCAGCTTTTAAGTCCTTCGCAAAACCGCTAAGATGGGCGAAATAATGATAGGTATTATTAATATCACGGATACCGATTCTCCAGCCACCGAACTTGTTCCATCCCTTCATTTCAATGATGCCATAGTTTGTGGCACGGACAGGAACCCCATAACCTGCAAAAATATCAGTGCCTTCATGGATTCTTCGTCCACCCCAACCGCGGGCATCTCCCCAGGTGCTACGATAGCTATGGTTGCTTCGAATTGGTACAGGGAATACTTGCTTATCTAAATCGAGCCGTCCAAATTGCCGGTATATTTTTGCTTTTCCGTCAATCATCCCAACAGTCTTATCACGATGATAATAGTTCCATAACCCAATTTTGATATTGTCCTGGTCAACTCCATAGGAAAGAAGATAGTTGGCAAACGCATATAAAACATCCTCGTCACTCTTTAAACTCGCCTTGCCATCTCCATTCCCATCGACACCCATTCCATTAAAAAATTGGATAATTTCAGGATTCTCTTCCAATGGGTTTGGATTGGTCAAACCTGCCCATTCTTCTGGGCGAAAGTATATTCCAATCGTACTATCAGGTTTTGGTAAGTCGCTGCGGACCTGACGAATGCTTCGTTCATATTGATCAATAGCCGCTAAGTAATACCAAGGGATCTGTGTAATCGTTTCGACCTTTCTGTATAGCTTCATTCGTTCCTGATATGGATCAGGTTCTTCTGCGTGAGCATCCCTGACAGCCAATGTGGAGGTAAAGAATAACAGAAAGGTTCCAATTAGTAGAACAATCCGCACAGGAATCCTCCTTCCAATTAATGTACAAGCTTAGTTTATGCCACCCTGAAGTATTTCATTATCGTTAATTAATGGTAAACAAGAAGTGAATCTTTCGTTTAGACCTGACGGTTAGTGTGTTATGGGTAACTTGTCGAACTTATTCCTGTATGGTAAAGTGATTCAGAAGAAACATACATATAAGGCTATTCAAGGGGTGTGGTAAAAAAACATGACTAAAAAAGAAGAAATTTTAAGAAAGCCCGACTGGTTAAAAATAAAACTGAACACGAATGAGTCCTACACAGGATTAAAAAAAATGATGCGCGAAAAAAATCTTCATACGGTTTGTGAAGAAGCCCGTTGCCCAAATATTCACGAATGTTGGGCAGAAAGACGAACGGCTACCTTTATGATTCTTGGGGATACCTGTACCCGTGCCTGCCGTTTTTGTGCGGTAAAAACAGGGTTACCAACAGAACTAGATTTGCAGGAGCCAGAGCGAGTTGCCGACTCCGTTCAATTGATGAACTTAAAGCATGTGGTCGTAACTGCTGTTGCTCGTGATGATTTAAAAGATGGCGGAGCAGCCGTTTTTGCCGAAACCGTTCGAGCTATTCGCCGTAAAAATCCTTTTACTAGCATTGAAGTTCTTCCATCAGATATGGGAGGAAAGGAAGAAAATCTCCTAGTATTAATGGATGCATTACCCGATATTTTAAATCATAATATTGAAACGGTAAAACGCTTAACCCCTAGAGTCAGGGCACGTGCAAAATACGACCGTTCACTTGAGTTTCTCCGTAGGGCCAAAGAAATGCAGCCAAGTATCCCAACAAAATCCAGCTTAATGCTTGGACTCGGGGAAACAAAGGAAGAAATTCTTGAAGTAATGGATGATTTAAGAGCGAACCAGGTAGAGATAATGACAATTGGCCAATATTTACAGCCGACAAGGAATCATCTTTTGGTTGAAAAATATTATAGCCCTGAGGAATTCTTAGAATTACAGCAAGTAGCGATGAGTAAAGGTTTTAGCCACTGCCAAGCAGGACCGTTAGTTCGCTCATCCTACCATGCCGATGAACAAGTGAATGCAGCCGCAAAACACAAGCAATTACTAGGTGAACAAGAAGCGAAAGAAGCATAAATAAAGAGAGTTCAGTTGTCTTTGTGACTGAACTCTTTTAATTATCTTACACAACAAGTAACTAGTGGCTCTATGGTATAAGCCAAGGATTGGCATCTTTCGCCTTTTTATTTTATCGATTATTCCTTTTCATATTATTATCATCGTCATCCGCCGTCAGACCATTTTCGTCCTCACCGGAATTCATACTTGTTCCCTGTGGAGATTTTTTCATTTGCGTTATTAGTCCACTGACCAAAGTACGAGCATTTCTGTTTGTTGAATCAGTATTTGCCAGATTTTCGATATCGCGCATTAATATTTTGTTGTCTGTGACATAGACATGGTAAAATCTTGGTACAATCGACATAGCTGTCCTCTTTACCTGATCAGCGGTTAGATTGTGGTCCTTGGAGTCAGTATCATAGGCAATTAATACTTCCTGGTCTGTTACCAGTGTTGCCACATCATTCACATTGGCAATATCGGTACTGTACTTACTGATAATATTAGCTATCTGCTCACGGTCTAACGCTGTAAAGTGGTCATTAGCCTTATTATCATTCAGCGGACTCTTTTGGTGGCGGACAAAGCCATAGTTGTTACTAACGTTACGTACTCCCCGGCTTGCACCTTCATTATAGAGCTCATGCCTTTTATTGTTAACGTTAATAGTGTTGCCGCTTTTCTCATAAAC
>JAIMAD010000252.1 GCA_023512145.1 Bacillus sp. (in: firmicutes)
CATTATAACATTGTTACAAAACCGTGTCGACAAACCAAATTTATAAAATTTATCATAAAATTTTACATTTATAAACCCGTGAAATTTTGTGCAAAATCCGACGATTGAATTTCATTTTTAAAGCCGAATAAAGTCCCTAACGTTTGAGCCATGGGGTGTGAATTTCAAAATTCACACCCTTGTGCACATATTCTGAGGTGGTAATATGCATTGGATAAAGACTCGTAAACACCAAGGGATCCTCACACCAAAACTTACATTTTCCACTATAAATACAAAAACGTTTCAGCACCCACCACTATTTAACTGGGCTGTAAACAATTACGTGAAGATTTCCCTTTTTAGTCACTAATTATTTGTCCTATCGCATCAAGTTTATATTCTAAAAAAAGCATCTATTTATCCATAAAATCAACAGCCTAAATCACACCGTGACAAGCAAGTCCCCCTACAATTCTATTCTTCTGTAGCCTTTTAGATACGGTATTAAAATAATTCCAGTACAACACTTTTTCCTAACTTTATAACCAGTATGTTGACTGGTTTAGCTGAATTTCCCTATCTACATTAACATCAGCACTAAATTTGAGTTGAATTCTCCGCTCAGACACCATTTAAGTTACCTTTTTTAAAAAACGAGCTATTTACAGGCCCTAATTTCCGGTTCACATGCTAGCCAACACTATTTATCTGCTGTTTTTACCAGTTTATCTGCCGATTTAAAAATTTATCTGCCACTTTTACCGGTTTATCTGCCAATTCCATCAGTTTATCTGCCAATTTTACCGGTTTATCTGCCAATTCCATCAGTTTATCTGCCAAACCCCCTCCGACCACCACACCAAAACACACAACAAAAAACCCCACAAACAGCACAAATGCCGCCAGTAGGGTTTCTTATAAATATAGCTTATTAGATTTTTCTTTCCGATACAGCTAGGCGATTGATGGCACGTTGCAATGCAAGCTCAGCACGTCTGAAATCCATATGTTCAAGGTGCTGTTCTTTCATACGCTGCTCTGCACGTTCCTTCGCTCTGACGGCACGTTCGATATCAATATCAGATGCCTTTTCAGCGGATTGCGCTAAAACAGTCACCTGATCGGGACGGACTTCCAAAAATCCACCGCTGATCGCGATAAATTCTGTTTTTCCGTCTTTCTTGAGTCGTATCGCACCAATTTCGAGCGGAGCAACCATCGGAATGTGGCCAGGTAAAATACCTAACTCACCAGTTTTAGCCCTAGTACTAATCATTTCCACATCCGAATCATACACCGGGCCATCGGGAGTAACAACACTGACATTGATCGTCTTCATTTTTTACCCTCCTGGCTCACTTTAGACCTCTCCACCCATGCGTTTAGCATTCTCAATAACGTCTTCAATACGACCGACGAGACGGAATGCATCCTCTGGAAGGTGATCATATTTACCCTCAAGTAACTCTTTGAAACCTCTAACCGTTTCTTTAACAGGTACATATGAACCAGGCTGACCAGTAAACGCTTCAGCTACATGGAAGTTCTGTGATAAGAAGTTTTGAATACGACGCGCACGGTATACAGTTAACTTATCATCATCTGAAAGCTCATCCATACCGAGGATGGCGATAATATCTTGTAATTCTTTGTAACGTTGTAATGTTGATTGGACTTGGCGTGCGACTTGGTAATGCTCTTCGCCAACAATTTCAGGTGACAAGGCACGAGAAGTTGAAGCAAGCGGATCCACTGCTGGGTAAATACCCATTTCAGAAAGCTTACGCTCAAGGTTTGTTGTTGCATCTAAGTGGGCGAATGTTGTCGCCGGAGCCGGATCCGTATAGTCATCGGCTGGCACATAAATTGCTTGGATCGATGTAACAGATCCTAAGTTTGTTGAAGTGATTCGTTCCTGCAAACGACCCATTTCCGTTGCAAGTGTTGGTTGGTAACCAACTGCAGATGGCATCCGACCAAGTAGTGCCGAAACCTCAGAACCTGCTTGTGTGAACCGGAAAATGTTATCCATAAAGAAAAGAACATTCTGTCCTTGATCATCACGGAAATACTCAGCCATAGTCAAACCAGTCAGGGCAACACGCATACGTGCACCAGGTGGCTCATTCATTTGTCCGAATACCATCGCCGTCTTCTTGATAACGCCTGAATCAGTCATTTCATGATAAAGGTCATTACCTTCACGCGTACGCTCACCAACACCAGCGAATACCGAAATACCACCGTGCTCTTGAGCGATATTATTAATTAACTCCTGAATTAAAACCGTTTTACCAACACCGGCACCACCGAAGAGACCGATCTTTCCTCCTTTAATATAAGGAGCAAGCAAATCGACAACTTTAATACCCGTTTCAAGAATTTCAACCTCTGTTGACAGCTGATCAAACGTTGGTGCTTCGCGGTGAATTGAATCACGGCGGGCATCTGCTGGAACATCTTCCTTAAGGTCAATTGTTTCACCTAACACGTTAAATACACGGCCAAGTGTCAAGTCTCCAACTGGTACCGAAATTGGCGCACCCATATCGTCAACTGCCAAGCCACGAGTTAAACCATCCGTCGAAGCCATCGCAATCGTCCGAACAGTATCATCACCTAAATGAAGGGCTACCTCAAGGGTTAAGTTGATATCAACTTCAGATTTATTTTGCGCTTTCTTAACAACCTTCAATGCATTATAAATCTTAGGCAGATGGCCGCTTTCGAACTTTACGTCAACGACCGGACCCATAATCTGAAGAACGCGTCCTTTGCTCATCATTTTCCCTCCTAACATACTCTTTTCAACATAATGTTACAAATATCCCCAAGCCCAAAGGCTCTTTTTTTAAAAAAATTTAGCATTTTCAAAGGTTGTGCGGCCTAGTACCCTTTCTTAGCAAGAAAAGCACCAAGATACATTTCTTATTCTAATGCTGCGGCACCGCTGACGATTTCCATGATTTCTTGTGTAATCGCTGCTTGACGGGCACGGTTATAAAATAATGAATAGCCACTTATTAAATCTTTCGCATTATCTGTTGCATTTCTCATCGCAGTCATCCTTGCAGCGTGCTCACTTGCCTTGCTGTCGAGTAACGCACCATAAATTAAGCTTTCAGCATATTGAGGAAGGAGAACTTCTAAAATTTCCTCTGCAGATGGCTCAAATTCATAGGATATGAGCTTGCTTGAAGAAGCTATACCTGTTAATGGAAGCAACTTCTTCTCGGTGACATCCTGTGTGATTGCACTTTTATAATGACTGTAATAGATGTATAGTTCATCCAAAGTTCCATCCGTAAACATACCTACCGTAGAACTGGTGATTTCTTTAATGTCAGAGAAATTTGGCTGATCCGAAATCCCGACGATTTCGAGGACCACATTCATGCCGCGTTTGACAAAAAAGTCACGTGCCACTCTTCCGATAGCAATAATGGCAAACTCATCATTCGATTTATGACGGCTTTGAATTGTTTGAAAGACACGACGCAAGACAGTACTGTTAAACGCACCAGCAAGTCCGCGGTCAGAGGTCATCACAATATAACCCGTTTTCTTAACAGGACGATGCGTGAGCATTGGATGCATAACGCCATCCGCCCCGGTTGCAATCGAAGCAGTTACTTCCTGGATTTTTTCCATGTAAGGAACAAATGCTTTTGCATTGATTACTCCACGGTTCCATTTCGCTGCGGATGTCATCTCCATTGCCTTGGTAATTTGACTCATTTTTCTTGTCGAATTGATACGAGATTTTATATCGCGTAATGAAGCCATAGGTTCTCACCACCTTCACTCAAAGAATATCTGGCGCAGTTGCTAAAGACCTGCGCCATTTTAATTGTCAGACCCTACTTATTCGGAAACTGCAAACGTCTTTTTAAAGTCGTTGATTGCAGAAGCCATATCATCATCCGAAGGAAGATCCTTCGTTTTTACAATATGGTCTAACAACTCTTTGCGGTTGTGGTCTAACCAGTTATGGTAATCTGATTCAAAACGTTTGATATCCTCTAATGGTATATCATCAAGGAATCCACGTGTTAATGCATAAAGAATTGCTACTTGCTTTTCAACAGCAAGTGGCTTGTGAAGTTCTTGCTTAAGAACTTCAACCGTTCTTGCGCCACGGCCTAGCTTTGCTAAAGTTGCTTTATCAAGATCCGAGCCAAACTGAGAAAATGCTTCTAATTCACGGTATGATGCAAGGTCAAGACGTAAGGTACCTGACACCTTTTTCATCGCTTTGATTTGCGCGGAACCACCTACACGTGAAACGGAAAGACCTGCGTTGATCGCCGGACGAACACCGGAGAAGAAAAGGTCTGATTGTAAGAAAATTTGTCCATCTGTAATGGAGATAACATTGGTTGGGATATAGGCAGAAACATCGCCTGCTTGTGTTTCAATGAACGGAAGTGCTGTGATTGAACCAGAACCTAATTCATCATTTAGTTTAGATGCTCGTTCAAGTAAGCGAGAGTGCAAGTAGAATACATCCCCTGGATAGGCTTCACGACCTGGTGGACGGCGAAGTAACAAGGAAAGTTCACGGTATGCTGCTGCTTGTTTTGATAAGTCATCATAGACAACTAAGACGTGCTTGCCATCATACATAAATTCTTCAGCCATCGTTACACCTGCATATGGTGCAAGGTAAAGAAGTGGTGCTGGTTGTGATGCAGAGGCAGTAACAACGATTGTGTATTCTAAGGCACCATATTTACGAAGAGTTTCAACCGCGTTACGAACCGTTGATTCCTTCTGACCGATGGCCACATAGATACAGATCATGTTTTGACCTTTTTGATTGATAATTGTATCGATGGCCACAGATGTTTTACCTGTTTGACGGTCACCGATAATTAATTCACGTTGGCCACGGCCGATTGGTACAAGCGCGTCAATCGCTTTAATACCTGTTTGCAATGGTTCATGAACGGATTTACGAGCCATAACACCTGGTGCAACGGCTTCGATTGGGCGTGTTTTTGTAGTATTAACTGGACCTAGTCCATCAACAGGCTGTCCTAATGAGTTTACAACACGGCCGATTAAGGCCTCACCAACTGGAACCTCCATGATGCGTCCTGTGCGGCGTACTTCGTCACCTTCACGGATTTCTGTGAAAGGTCCGAGGATGATAATACCGACGTTATTTGCTTCAAGGTTTTGTGACATACCCATAACGCCGTTCGAAAATTCAACAAGTTCTCCGGCCATGACATTGTCGAGGCCATGAACACGAGCGATACCGTCACCGATTGAGATAACCGTACCAATATCACTCACTTGAATTTCTGCCTGATAATTCTCAATTTGTTTTTTTATCAGGGAACTTATTTCTTCAGCTTTGATGCTCATGAGTTCACTCCTATCTACGAATCTTAGCTTAACAATTTACGCTGCAACCGTGCGAGCTTGCTGCTTAAAGATCCATCATATATACGATTTCCAATCCTTAGTCGGACACCGCCGAGTAAGTTTGAGTCTACGATATTTTCAATTCTTAATGCTCTTTTACCAATCTTTGCTGCGAATGTTGTCGATAATAAGTTACGCTCTACATCTGTAAGTGCACGTGTGCTGTAAACTTGCGCTTCAGCTATGCCGATTTCAACATTTGCGAGTTCAACAAACTCATCAGCCACATGAGTGATTTCATCTTCACGGTGACGTTCGATTAAGATCAATAACGTGTTTAGTACGTATCCATTTACTGTGCTAAAAGCAGCGGATAAAATTGCCTTTTTGCTTTCAATCGAAAGCTTAGCAGATTTTAAGACGGCTTTTAACTCAGGATTGTATTGGACTACTTCCTTCATGACACGGACATCTGCTTCGATTTCGTCAATTAACTTCTGTTCTTTTGCAATTTGAAAAAGAGCCAATGCGTAGCGTTTTGCTACCATGGAGTTGCTCATCGCTCTTCTCCTGCCTCTTGAATATAATCGTTAATCAGTTTTTCTTGGTCACTAGCTGTTAATTCTTTTTCAATTACCTTAGAGGCAATTAAGACAGACAAAGATGTAATCTGTTCACGAATAGCGGCTACTGCTTTTTCTTTTTGCTGCTCAATTTCAACTTTTGCTGATTCTTTCATACGTTCTGCTTCTTCGCGCGAGAGCGCAATAATTTCTTCACGCTGCAGTTCGCCTTGCTTTTTCGCTGATTCAATCAAGTTTTGCCCATCAGTACGCGCTTCTTTTAAAAGAGCTCTTTGTTCTTCTAATAGTTTTTTCGCTTCTTGACGGCTATTTTCCGCTGCACTAATCTCACCTGCAACATGTGCTTCACGGTCTTTCATAATGCCCATTAATGGACCCCACGCAAACTTTTTCAGCAAGGCCATCAAAATGATAAACATTACTAGTTGGAAAAGAATATCACCAGTATTTATTTTAACGGCACCTTCTGCCGCACCTAATACAAGACTACTTGTTAACACCTCGGGTTCACTCCCTTCAAGAGTCAATCAAACATTATCCTTGATTTGTACTCATTGTTAAAAATCAATTCACCTGTTTAGATGAAGGTTTCATCAGCATAAATGCTAACATTTTGGACATAAACGAATGGCGAAGGTTCTTATGGAAATGAGCTTCGCCATTTTATGAAGTTCTATTGAAATTATTTACCTTGGACCCGTAGTTCTATTAAATGCTATGTTTGCGGCCCGAAAAAAAGGCAGGTATTTGTTTTATGCGCAAATTTGCATAAATGCAAACGAGATTTAAACCAAAAATTCATATCAAAAAAGGCGACCAGGTAGTGGTTA
>JAIMAD010000253.1 GCA_023512145.1 Bacillus sp. (in: firmicutes)
AATTGACAGTATTCGATAATATGTTATATTAATATAAAAACTTTAGCGCATAAAAGCGTCTAAGCGAGAGAGAAAAGTAGGTTGGAACAACATGGAAAATAAGCAGGAATTAAAAAAGGGGCTATTGCCTAGGCATGTCCAGTTTATTGCCTTAGCGGGAATGATTGGTACAGGGATATTTAAAGGCAGTTCAGACACGTTAAATATTGCGGGACCTAGTGTCGTGTTTACATATTTATTTGGTGGACTATTGTTATTTATTGTTATGGCAGCATTAGGAGAAATGGCGATTTCTTTTCCAAATTTTAACGTTCAACATCTCGTAAATAAAGCTTTTGGCTTTCGTGTTTCGTTTATCGTGGGCTGGCTTTATTGGGTCAACTGGATCATCGTTACAGTCGTTGAACTACTGGCGGCAGGTAGTTTTTTGCAATTTTGGTTCCCGCTTACCCCCTTATGGCTGTTAAGCCTTATTTGTGCGGCCTTGATTGTCGGGATAAATTTAACTCAAGTAAAGTATTATGGAGAAATGGAGTTTTGGTTTGCAGGAATTAAGATCCTCGCCTTGATCGCCTTTATTATTTTGGGTATTTTTCTTATTGTTGGTATTATCCCAAGTTCGATTCAAGATCCTATTTCAAACTACATTGGGCATGGAGGATTTTTTCCAAATGGAATTAGCGGGACATTAAGCGCCTTTTTAGTCGTCATGTTCTCATATGGCGGGGCTGAACTAATCGGTGTCGCGGTAACAGAAACAAAAGATGCGGACCGTGCCCTGCCGAAAATTATTAAAGGAACCGTTTTTCGGGTGGCCATTTTTTACATCTTACCGATACTTGTTATATGTGGCATCATGCCTTGGAACGAGGTCTCTGGTGTTGATAGCCCATTCGTTCAGGTTTTCAATATTACTGGATTACCTGGTGCTGCACATATTATGAATTTTGTCCTTTTAACAGCCGTGCTGTCAGCGGCGAATTCAGGGATCTATGCTACTTCTAGAACATTATTTTCGATGGCCCAAAGCGGCGTTGCGCCTAAAGGGTTGGCAAAGACTTCTAATAATGGGGTTCCATTAATCGGAATCACGATTACGACTATATGTATTTTGGTAGGTGTTTTTTTAGCGTATATATCCCCTAGTCAAGTTATCAGCTACCTGATGACCATCCCTGGTTTTACGATCATGTTGGTTTGGATTTGTATTTGCGCAGCACAATTAAAGCTCCGTCCTACTTACAAAATCAAACCACATTTCCAGGTCATATGGTTCCCATACACAACGATATTAGCCATTGTCAGCTTAAGTATTATTTTTATTGGATTCATGTTAAGTCCAAGTAATCTGATTGGTTCATCTGTCTGCCTTGTGATAGTTGGGGTACTAATCGCCCTCTCCTTCATGGTCAGAAAAGGTGAGAAACTGTAATTTGTGAAAGAAAAAGATATGGAACAAAAAAGAAAACCAGCAAATTGTAAAACCAAATAGTAAACAAAAAGAGGGTGTCCCTAGTTACTTTTGGGACACTCTCTTTATTGCTTGTCTACTCGAATAGGTTTACTAGGTTTTTCACTATCTGACTCAACCAAAAGTTTGAGTGCAGTCAGTTTATTTTCCCAAAATAATTCAAAATACTTAAGCCAATCTTTTAATTCAGTTAGTGGCTCGGGCTCAAGCTTGTACCGCGTTTCCCGGCCGACTTTCCTCTCCTTAACAAGACCTGCATCAGCTAAAACACGTAGATGCTTCGAAACAGCAGTCCTGGTCATTGGAAAGTGTTCACTAATTACTGTTACAGCCATCTCTTCCTTGCTTAGCAATTTCAGTAGCTTTCGACGTGTCGGATCAGCAATGGCTTGAAAGACATCATGTTTTGCTGAAGAAGCAGCCATTTATGCCTCAACATATTCTTGCAATTTCTTCACAATACCTGCCCAACCCTGATTCATGTTCTCGCGGATTGGTGTATGCGGAGCACCAAATTCAGTAACCTTGCCCGCATCCCAACCAGAATGGATAACGGTGAATTTAGTTTTCCCATCAAGCTCTTTTAATTCAAATGTAAGTGTCCAGTCTTTTCCCCAAGTAAAAGAAAGGCTGTTAGGTGGGTCAATCTGTGTGACCTTACACGGTGACATCCCAAACTGGCCGGCATTTAATTGGAAATCATGACCCAGGACTGGCTCAAAATCACTCGGCATGAACCAAGCAGCCATACCTTCCGCTGTTGCCACTGCGTCCCATACTTTTGAAATAGGCGCATTGTATTCAACCGTGTACTTTATATCCGCTAATGTTGCTTGTGTCTCATTTCCCATTAAAAAAATCCTCCTATAAGTCATTTTAATCCTATATTATTTTTGTGTTTTAATATGAAACCATTTAGTTTCGCATTTCGACTATATAACACCATTTGGTTTCTCGTCAAGTAATTTTTATAATAAAAAATCAACTAGCGAAAAAATAACCTCATCTGGAAGTATTCCTAAAAACACTTATATACCATCTTTAATAATAGTAATTAACTTATAATCCTTTCCATTAACTAACGCAATGATTGGCAATTCCTCATTTGTTCTGAACTCCACCACGATTATATTAGGTTGTGTCTTTTTCCTTTGAATTAATCTACCTTCTGAGTGGTAGTTTACATTTGCTGTTACCAATCTCTATCCTATTGTAATTAAAGTCCACAGGAATTTCTGATATATCATAGCTGTCCATGCATCCTCTACATCTTCCTCAATAAGGAGTATTCTTTTGGCAATCCTGTAAAAATACTGTATGTTTTCATACATGGTATCTACTAGTTGATTTTCAATTTGTTTCTTTATTGCCAAAGTTTTCACCCCTTCAATAAATTAGACCATAGAAACAGATAGTAGGTTCAAACATTTTTTTATTTTTAAAAATAAAAAGGCGGCTCTACTTTTATTAGTAAAGTCACCTCCTAAAATTTAGTTATCGTGTACTATCTTGCTCACTATATAGCAGTGCTTAAATAATCCCAAAAAGGTATTAAGATTCATGATGATATGCTCTAAGACTACCTTCGCCGTTGGATTTCAGCTTTCAGCCACACTGCTTGTTTTAATTGTAAAATTAATTTCCTGAACCACCAGCTGCTGCATTATTTCTTTTCCGAATAGCATTAACGCCCATGACAATAGCAATCAGTTCTTCGATTGTTACCTTTTCATTAAAATTACTTAACTGATATGCTGGTGATGAAAAGAATCCACTAACTTTTTCAAACCTACCAATTTGGTTTGATTGTTCATCGGTAATTTCATACTCCTGTGAGAAAGGCTCCGAATCAATGAAGTAAGTCCCACGTTCAAATGTCTCATATTCATATTTCTTTGAAAGAAAAGTTAACTTCTGTTTAAGGACACCGATTTCCTGATCACTTGAATCAGAAATCCGCCACTTATTACCAAAAAACGCAAACTTACCGCTAACCACCATATTTCCATCCTTATCTAAAACATCAATACTTGATGAAAAAGTACTTTTTAAATCTAGTTTACCAACCATTTCTTTTGAACTATTAAAAATTTCCGTCTTACCTGCTGAAAAGAAATTATCTTGAAAGTAAAGTGTTTGCTCCTTCATCCAGACCACCCCTTAAACATCTTCTTATCCAGTAATTACGTTTGTTTTATGGAAAAGTTCCACAAATCGTGATGACAAAACAATATCATTCCTCTTTTAAAAGTTCGAATAGAAATTTCTCTATTTTGCAAAAAATATTTTGTGATCGTATAATGGTCCGTCATTTCGTACTCTATCGGTGAAATATGCCCCTGGTCAAAACTATAAATTTCTGCTCCTGGATAACCTAATAATATCGGTGAGTGTGTCGCGATGATAAACTGCGCCTCGCCAACAGATACCAGGTCATGAATGATTTTCAAAAGGGTTAATTGCCTTGCCGGAGATAACGCTGCCTCTGGTTCGTTCAAAAGCTAAAGAGCCTGCCCATTAAATCGATTCAAAAATAATGATAGAAATGACTCTCCGTGGGATTGTTTTAGCAGTGATTTTCCACCATAATCTTTAAATCCATTCGCATCCACCTCATCAATTTGCGTGGCAAAATGATAAAAGGACTCCGCCCGCATAAAGAAACCATTAGTAATCTTCGGTAACCAGGAAAGCCTAATAAAATCCCCTAGTTCTGAATGCGATGCATAAACCTCATATGAATTATTTCGTCCGCCACCAGCAGTGTTAAAATCACATTTATCAGCAATTGCCTCTAACAGTGTTGATTTTCCTGAACCATTTTCCCCAACAAAGAAGGTAACATTGCTATGTAAATCGAGTTCAGTGAGACTATCAATGGAGGGGATTGAAAATGAAAGCTATTGGAAAAAGGAATCTTTTCTTTTAATAAAGTAACCTTTTTTAAAAACATTCAGATCTCCCATCAAAAATTATTATGAATTTAAACAACCTTCAAATATCATTTTACACTATAAGCCAATTTCAGGAACAAACAAAATTGAGATCAAAACGCAAAAAAGTAGCTCTACCTTTTTAGGAAAGCCACCTTTGCTAGTTATTATTGAACCATATTTTTCCCATAAAATATTTCATCCATTTCCAGCTTTAATCTTTCGGTGATTTCAATCCGTTCGTCCGGATGTAGTCTTTCTTTTTTATAGCCGAATAAATAGTTATTTAAATCAAATTCACGGAGCTTACATTTGGTGTGAAAAATATTCTCTTGATAGACATTGACATCAATCATGTGGAATAATTCACCGACATCCTCAGGAATGTAATTTTGAATCGAGCTGATCTCGTGATCAATAAAAAGCTTGTAGCCACTTTTATCCCTTGTAAAGCCGCGAACACGGTAATCAATTGTCATGACGTCCGTTTCAAACGAGCGGATTAGATAATGGAGTGCTTTTAGCGGCGAAATCTCCCCACAGGTTGAGACATCAATATCCGCTCTAAATGTACTAATTCCTTCATCTGGATGATATTCAGGGTATGTATGTACGGTGATATGACTTTTATCCAACTGCATGACGACAGATTCAGGTAAGGGTCCTGGTGACTCCTCGAACGATTCTGAAGGAGCATGTTCCACTGGACCCTCTGAAACCAAGAGAGTCACGCTCGCCCCTGCTGGCTCAAAATCCTGACTTGCCACATTTAAGACATGCGCACCAATAATATCCGATACATGGATTAATATTTTTTGTAATCTCTCTGCACTGTATTGATCATCAATATAATTTAGATATGCTTCACGCTCTTCTCTAGTTCTTGTAAAACAAATGTCATACATATTAAAACTTAATGATTTGGTCAGATTATTAAAGCCATGTAATTCAATGTGCTCCTCGTGCGTTAGTCTCATGACTACTCCCCCTAAAAGGCATTAATCTCAAGTAAATATTTTTAAGTTACCCATAGTTGTATCGTGTTACTATTATTTCGGAAAAAGTGAGCAAACCTTTTTCCGAACTCATCATATTTCATGTGTTCTTGAGGAAGCTATATAGAGGTTTAACAATGAGGTGAAAGTATGAAAAGACCATTTTGGCTATTATTGATCGTACTGATGTTGCTGCCAAACTTTGCAAATTCGTTTATTTTCAAAATCAACCTTTACCTTTAACATAGCCAATAAAAAAGAAGATTTTATTTTAAATTATAATTATTATTATTAAGTATTTACTATTAAATAATATATGTTATAATTAAGTCAGATAACAAATTAGGAGGAAAAGACATTGACACTTGAACAAGTAATCAATCAACAAATTGCGAACTGGAATGTATTATATACAAAATTACATCGTTTTCATTGGTATGTTAAAGGCCCACAATTCTTTACACTACACTTAAAATTCGAGGAATTATATGGTGAAGCAGCGAGTATTATTGATGAATTTGCTGAACAACTCTTAACCATTGACGGCCAACCAATTTCGACTTTAAAAGAATATCTTAACGAAGCAACCATTAAAGAAACGAATGATGCTTTAACAGCCGAGGAAATGGTCCAGTCTATCGTGAATGACTACTCTCTACTCATTGATGAATTAAAGAGTGGTATGGAAGTAGCTGATCAAAATAATGACGAAGTTACTAGTGATATGTTTCTTGCTGTAATCGGCAAACTTAAGAAACATAACTGGATGTTAAAATCCTTTTTAACTGCGTAAAAATAAAATTTCACAGAAAGGACAAGGCCAGGGTGCCTTGTCCTTTTTCAATTTAAATTACCCCCCCGGAGTTTACCTTATGCAATAATAGTTCCCCTATACCTCTTTACGAAAACAACGGATTAGGGAGAATTTTCAAGAGTAAATTTGTCTCCTTGTAGACAATAAAAAATTTTTTTGATTGATAATTGCGAACAATTTTCTGTAACGCTATAGCACAATAGGCAGTCTATAATTGATAGGAGGTGCAGTAATGTGGCTAAGTTGGTAAACTTTTCACTGATATTGCTTCTATTATTGATAACTGCCTGTGATGATTCGAAAAACCGCGATATCCCAATAGATGACGTACAAGAAAAACAAACTGATGTACAGCTAAAAGGAGTTTTACCGTCTTCAAAACTGCTTAATGAAATAAAGGATAAATCAAAAGTAGGGTTGGTCAAAGGTAGTGAGTTTAGCGCATTGGAAAGCACAGTGGAACAAGTAAAGAAAAAGTGGGGAGAGCCCGACAGCGTTGATCATGTAGGTTCAGGCTATTAT
>JAIMAD010000254.1 GCA_023512145.1 Bacillus sp. (in: firmicutes)
GATCGAGGTCATGGTCATTTCCAATTACAATTAGAATATCATTAATATAAATGGTTTCTTTTGCTTGTGGAGAAACAATAATTTCTTCTCCTCTTTTAATAGCAACAATATTTAATCCGAATTTCTTGCGAATATCCAAGTCAATAATCGTGTGACCGCTGAGCTTTACGTTTGCGACAATTTCAACAATACTATGTTCATCAGAAAGCTCGAGATAGTCAACAACATTTGTAGAAGACATGTTATTTGCAATTCTTTTACCCATATCTCTTTCTGGGTGAACGACATTATCTGCACCAATTTTTCTAAGAACCTTTTCGTGATGATCATTTTGAGCTTTAGCAGTTACACGGGCTACCCCTAGTTCCTTAAGAATAAGCGTGGTTAAGATGCTTGACTGTATATCATCGCCAATTGCCACGATCACATGATCAAAATTTCGTATCCCTAAGCTTTTCAATACAGCCTCATCTGTTGTATCACCTACAACGGCATGTGAAGCAATCATGGCATATTCATTAACTCGTTCTTCATCTTTATCAATAGCCAAAACTTCCATTCCTTCATCAGTAAGGGTACGACAAATACTCCCACCGAATCGTCCTAGACCAATGACTGCAAAACTTTTCTTCATCAAAAACTCCCCTTTGAATATGCAATTATCAATACTGCTTTCATTTTAGCATATTTAGAATGTTTATATATACAAAGGAGATATCATCACTTATTCCTGGTTATTTCTGGACTTCCTTTTTTTATAGATAAAAAAGAAGAGAAATCCTAGAGCAAATATAATCGCTAGTACAGGAATGTTACCAATGATAAAAACAACCAACCCAGATAAGCCTCCCAATAACATATTTGTACTTTTCATAAATTGTTTTTTTGTTTTCTCCCAAGTATTTAGTTTGTCTTTATCAATATTCGGAACAATTACCTTATTTTCATAAAGGCTAATGTTAACAGTCGATAGAGAGGTTTGATTCTCTAAAAACTTCATCTTTCCTTCTATTGTCTCTATTTCCTCTTGAACAGTTGCAAGGTCGGCTGAAATTTTTAATAGATCCTCTGTTTTTGTAGCACCTTTCATAAAGGTTAGCAACCGTTCTTCCACAACCCTTTTTGATTTTAATCTTGATTCAAGGTCCACATATTCTTCCGTTACATCCTGCCCGGTAATATTCCTCTCCATAACCTCAGCCGCTTGCCCTTCTGCATCATGCAAAAAGTCCTGAAAATGTTTTTGCGGAATTCTTATTCTGATACTACCACTTACCTGCTCTTCTCCCGCTTTTGTCACATTAGACTCAGCAATATAGCCTCCATATTTCACTACTTTCTCTTCTAGACTTCTGACGGTTTGACTAAACTTTTTTACACGCAACCGTAAATCAGCTTGATAGATCACCATATTGGCTGGTACTTCTATTTTCGTAGGTCCCGTTTTAGTATCATTATTTTCCTTCGTGCCTGAATATAAAACGGTATTCTCTCCACTACTAGGCTGAGTTGAATCCATTTCTACAGATCTTTCATTACTCATTTTTGCCGTATCGTTTTGACCCGAACTGCACCCGGAAGAGCTTATCAACAAGACAATGAAAATAGGCCACCATTTTTTCATATTTTTCAATTGAAGACACCCCTTTTTCTCTAATTGGATCATCTATTGAAGCAGCTTTATACTAATACCGACGATTAATGGAAAGTAAGGTTACAACTAAAAAGTGTTTCTATGTAACAGAATTGTTTTCAAAAAAAAGATTGTTCGTTTTTATAAACGAACAATCTCTGCAATAAAGTAATTATTCTGTTTTCACTAATTCATCCAGTACTCGATTTACCCGCTTTTCCAGCATTTTCATGCCACTTCCACCTGCTTGGAAATGACGGAGCTTTCCTTCGCGGTCAAATACATAATAGGCAGGAACATATTGGTTTTCAAATTTGTCAGCTAATTTGTGGTCATTGTCGACAAAGATTGGTTGATTGATTCCATGTTCAGCAGCTACTTGTTTAATTTCTTCCAAGTTCAAATCGTTTTCAGATCGTGGCATATGAACGGCTACGACATTTAATTTATCTTTAAAGTCATCACGGAATTGGTTTACCTGTGGCATTGCTTCTTTGCATAAATGGCAGCTAATCGACCAGAAATGGATCAATGTTGGCTTATCGCCAATTAAACCAGCCCTTGTCACTTCACCGTTTAACCATTGGGATGCCCCAGTTAATTCCGGCATTTGTTCACGTAATTTCATCAGTGTTCCTCCTATTAAAAAGACCTAACACTAGTAAGGGTTAGGTCTATCTATTTTGTAAAATTATACGTTAAGTGTAGCTTGGCCAGGCTTCCAGTTAGCTGGGCACAGACCGCCAGTTTGCAATGCTTGAAGAACACGTAATGTTTCATCAACATCACGGCCAATATTGTTGTGGTTAACAACCGCGTACATTAATTCACCTTCTGGATTAATAATGAATAATCCACGAAGTGCAATACCTTCTTCTTCAATTAAAATTCCATAATCACGAGAAACAGCATGGTTATGATCCGCTGCTAATGGATAGTTTAATTCGCCAATACCATTTTCTTTGCGATTTGTATTAATCCAAGCAAGGTGTGTATGGATTGTGTCAGTTGACGAACCAATTACAACTGCATCTAAATCATCAAATTCTTCAAAACGGTCTGACATAGCGGTAATTTCAGTTGGGCATACAAATGTAAAGTCCATTGGATAGAAGAACAAGACTGTCCATTTATCATTTTTCATATTTTCTTCAAGGCTTACTTTTTTAAATTCTTTGTTTGCCATTACTGCTTCCATTTCAAAGCGCGGAGCTTGTTTACCTACCATACGTTCAGACATTCAAAAATCCCTCCAAATAATTAAACAAAATATATTTTATAGCAATTCTCATTGCTATCCTTTTCACAATCTTTATTATAGGTCATATCTTAATTTTAGTCAATATTAAATTATAATTAATTTAATTAAGTACTTATTATTAATTAAAAGTGATATTTTATCTTTAATTAGTTTTCCCGATTCGAGTAAGAATAAACTTCAAATTGCAACAATATTTCTGTTAATTCTCTTTCGTTTTATCTATGATTGGGACCTGCACCAAATAAAACAGCTTCTTTATTATACATTCCCTTTAAATGTAATAAAACTTGTCATCACCTTGACTGCCACATCAATTGCGGCTTCATTAGGGCTTAATTTAGCGTGATGTAAACCAAACGAGGAGTCGACACCGAGCCAAAACATGAGGCCAGGAATTTCTTTAAGCATATAACCAAAGTCTTCACCCGTCATCGCTTCAGAACATTCAATTACATTTACAGTTGAATCCTCTAAAAAAAACTCAAAAAAATCTTTTGTAATAGACACCGTGTTATATACTTGATGATACATTGAACCATAATCGATGATAGCTTCACATTCAAAGCCTGCCTCTATCCCTTTAACTAGTGCTTCAATGCGATGTTTGACCTTTTTCATGGATTCAGGAGATAATGTCCGAATGGTTCCTTCAAGCCTTGCTTTTTCAGCAATAATATTTTGAACTGTCCCTCCAGTAATCTTACCAATGGTAATAACCGCACTATCTAGTGGATCTACATTCCTAGAAATGACCGTTTGCAGTTGATTGACAAGTGTGCAGGCAGCAATCACCATATCATTGGTTTGGTGTGGATAAGCGGCATGCCCTCCCTCGCCCTTTAAATCGATGTACAATTCAGAGGTATTAGCAAATAATAAGCCCTCCTTTAAGGCGATGGTACCCACTGGATACTCGGGTGCAATATGTAAGGCAAAAATCATATCCGGCTTCCATTCCTGCATGATTTCTGTTTGAAGCATTGGTTCTGCACCACCAGGTCCTTCCTCAGCAGGTTGAAAAATAAATAAAAGGTTGTCATTGATAGGGTTACGTACAAAATGTGTTAACACACCAAGTGCAATAGACATGTGAAAGTCATGCCCACAGGCATGCATCCTGGCATCATGTGTAGAAGAAAAAGGTAAATTTGTTTCTTCACTGATAGGCAATCCATCAATATCTGTTCTGTAGCCAATCGTTTCCCGCGGATTTAAACCTCGGACCCTAACAAATAACCCTGTCCTCCACTTTTTGATTGTGATCCGTTCTTTAGGCAATGTCTCTATATAAGACAATAAATAAGCTTGCGTCTTAAATTCCTGAAACCCAAGTTCAGGAATTTGATGAAGGTCACGACGAATATTTACAAATAGGTTCATCTTTTGCCTCTCCTTTTCTAAGAAAATCGCAAAGCGCCTGACTGTCGTCTTATGAAATAGTATTAACGGCTATAGTTATTACATAGAGCCGATAAGCATTATGCTCGGCAATCCTAAAAGTAATAATTTTATTATTACCATACCTTTTAAAAAAAGCGTGGATCTGCTCCACGCCTCTGCTTGTTTATGAATTTCAAGAACTGTCCAGCGTAAGCGGCTAGTGCTCATCGCATACCGCCCTACGAAATGTCTACAACGAACGTTAGTGCTCTTCTTGTTTCCAATACTCATTCGTTGCACGCGTGGCCCTTGCAGGACAAAGGAAACTGTCCTCTTCTTATAACTGACGAAGCTCTTGTTTGATTTCTGTTTTTGACTTGGTCTTTTCATCGATATCTTTAATTTTCCTCGCTGGAGTACCAGCGACGACTGTATATGGTGCAACATCATCAATAACAACTGCACCAGCGGCAACAACAGCCCCTTTGCCAACCGTGACGCCTTCAAGTACAACTGCGTTAGCACCGATGACAACATCATCTTCAATGACGACAGGCTTTGCTGAGGGTGGTTCAATGACTCCTGCTAAAACAGTTCCGGCACCAATGTGGCAATTTTTACCAACAGTTGCTCTTCCACCTAGGACAACATTCATATCAATCATTGTTTTTTCACCAATAACTGAGCCAATATTGATAACAGCACCCATCATAATAACAGCATTGTCCCCAATTTCAACATGATCACGAATAATGGCACCGGGCTCAATTCTAGCATTAATTTGTTTTGTATCTAACAGTGGAATTGCTGAATTACGGCGATCATCTTCAACTACAAAATCTTCAATCTTTGCTTTATTCGCTTCCAATGCAACATTGATTGTAGACCATTCGCCAAAAACAATACCTGTGTATCCATTAATAAATGTTTTTGAATCGCTACCAAAATCAATTTCTGCTATATCGCCTTTTAAATAAACTTTAACTGGAGTAGACTTTTTACTGTTTTGGATAAAAGAAATAATTTCATTTGCATCTATCAGTTTCATGAATTTTCCCCCTAAATGTATTACTAGAAAATACTTTAACAAACTAAGGAAGTGAAAACAAGGAAAACAACCTTACTCTTCTGAAGATTCAGCGATATGCTCCTTAATTAGTTCGACAAAAGTCTAAAGTTGCTTTAATTGAGGCTCTTACATAGATTGTAGTTTTTGAAATCAATATCTAAACTGTACTTATGAACGTATCGGGGCATCTTTTCATAAAACTTTTTACTTATTTACTAGTAAAAAGTTGTATTTTTTTCTATATTTAGTATGAAAAATAAGATAGTTACGAGGATTTCACTCATCCCCTTTCAAAAAAAACTCTGCGTAATTTACACAGAGCCTTGGTTTTTTTTCGGTATAAAGAATATTAAAATACAACTAATAACAGCAAATAGGAGAACCACGTAATAAACGTAATGTAAGGAAATCGTTAGTCCGTCCTGGAGTATACCTCGTACTGATTCAGTTAGATTATCTCGGTCACCCTTTTCCAAGAGACGATTGACATCATCCACCGATAAGGACTGATTCTTTTGACTTAAATAATGACTCAAACGATAATTTAGAATACCTCCAAGTAATGCCGCACCAATCGTATTTCCAAGGTTTCGCATAAACATATTGGCTGCGGTTGCAATTCCTCTCTGTTCCCAGCCTACATTACTTTGAATAGAAACTATAAATGCGGTTGAAGTTAAGCCCATACCTACACCAATAAAAAAGGAACCCACCGCTGCCCAAAGAGGGCCGGAAGAACCTGACATGGTCACAAAAACGATACTTCCAATAATCAAGGAAACTCCGCCAATCATGGAGGTTTTTCGATATCCGATGGACACTAACAAGCGCCCAGCCAGTGTTGACGCCAGCGGCCATCCCAAAGACATAGTTGTAAGCGTAAATCCTGCCACGATGGGGGTTTGTTCCATTACCCCTTGGACAAAGGTAGGTAAAAAGCTTGATATACCAATTAACATAATCCCAGTAGCAAGTGAAGTAGTGTTGGCAATAAAAATAGATCGTTCCTTCCAGATTGAAAATGGCATCACTGGCTCCTTCGCCCTGCCCTCCTGAAGGACAAAACCTATTAAGGAGACGGTACTTAATACCAAAAGGCTCATTGTTTGCCAAGACCCCCATGACCAGCGACTTCCCCCCTCCACAAGGACAAACATAAGCGAAGAAATCGCCAGTGTTAACAGAGCTGCACCTAGATAATCAATCTCATGCTTTTTCTTTTCTACATTCTCATGCAAGAACAACCACAAACCAATTAAGGATAGAATCCAAAGCGGTATGTTAATCCAGAAAATATAGTGCCAGCTCACATATTGGACAAGTAAACCACCGATAGCAGGTCCAGTTATTGCCGAAATACCCCAAACACTTGCTAGGTATCCTTGAAC
>JAIMAD010000024.1 GCA_023512145.1 Bacillus sp. (in: firmicutes)
GATGCACATGTCACTAGTATAGATAAAATTTCGTGAACAGTTAGTATAAAACTCCTATTCCTTAATAAAGGATAAACTAGATAACCTAAAAAAGGCATCTAAAGTTAAGGTTTGAGAGTCAATAGTATGCCTAATTAATTCTCTAATAAATGGTAGGAAAAAGGAATAATTCATTCTTTATTAATGCTTTAAAAATCAGGTATTCTTCAGGGGCAGACATTGCACTAGGAATTGTTCCCCTATAGGAAGCCAATGTAAAAATGAAAAATGTTCTATTAGGAGGAAAAGTATGTCAACCAATAATGTTGATAAAAAACTATTGGATCCAGAGTTTGAACATGTTTCTGTACCAATGGAGTATCGAAAAAAGTTATCTTCTGTAGCAGCGGTTTGGTTCGGCTTCCCTATGGTTTTGACTAGTGCAGTAATAGGCGGACTGATCACCGCACAGCTTGGATTTAAAGCAGGAGCCTTGGCGATGCTGGTTGGTAACTTGCTGTTGTTTTTGATGGTAGGATTACTTAGCTACGATGCAGGTCGTACAGGAATGAACTTTTCCTTGACGGCACAGAAAACCTTTGGACGGTCAGGTTATTATATAGTTTCTGGGTTGTTGTCAACAGTTGTAATTGGGTGGTTCGCCCTTCAGGTCGGACTCACCGGGGCTACCATGCATGGGTCATTTGGTGCCAGCTTGATATTGATGACAGTGATCGGAGGTATCCTCTATGTCGCTGTTACCTACGTTGGTATAAAGGCATTGTCTTTCCTAGGTTGGATTGCCGCACCATTTTACATTCTAATTGCAATTATTGCAATTGTAATGGCTGTTAAGGATGGCAATTCTGATATTCTTGGCTATCATCCACATGTTACCAATGCCATGTCGTTTGGAGCTGCGGTTACATTGGTATTTGCCGGATTTGCTGACTCAGGTACCATGACAGCTGACTTTACCCGATGGGCAAAAAATGGCCGCGAAGCGTCTTTATCAACCATTTTTGCTTTTCCAATTGGGAACTTTATCGCGGAACTTGTCGGTGGAATTGTCGTAGCAACTGGCGTAATTCCTAATCCTACTTCAACTGGCGGAGATTTCATGTCCGTTTTGGCTGGCCATGGTCCACTGCTAACAATCTTGTCAATCCTGTTTGTGTTTATCAATTTAGGCTCTGTAGGTACACACTGCTTGTATAACGGGGCAGTCGGCTGGTCCCATATGACCGGTAAAAATATGAGAACCATCACTCTTGTTATCGGTGTTGTTGGTCTTATCGTTGCTGTTTCTGGAATATACAATCACTTTTTTGACTGGCTTGTTCTTCTTGGGGTAGTAATTCCACCAGTCGGCTCGATCATCATTATGGACCGTTTGGTTTTCCGCAAGAGTGAATCCGCTGCTTTAGTAAACTGGAGACCATTGGCATTCATTGTTTGGGCATTGTCTGCGGGAATCTCATTATTTGCTAACTTCTACTCACCTCAATATTCTGTTGCTGTTGTTGGACTTGTTACTTCAGCTATTTTCTACGGTATCGGCAGAATGCTTGTCAAGGGTGGTTCAGGGGCTGCCACCGGCATTAAGGAGACTGTATAATTTAGAAAAATATCATAAATAAAGTAAAAGCCGATTCTTCCACCTTTATATAGGAAGACCGGCTTTAATACGTTCATTTATGAAAGAAAACATAAATGGGGTTAAATCTTTTCATCCCTAATGGACTGAGATGTCTATCATTTTATAGGAAGGAAAATAACTAAAAAGGGCTTTTCAATCGTAGTAATAACGGATGTAGGAAGTCTACCTGTTAGTTAAGTTGTAAATAGGATTATCATTATAACGAAACTATACTGAATTTAACCAACAGGAAGACTTTTACCAACTTTCTATACAGAAATAAGTGACACACTAAAAAGATGCCCTACCCCTCTTCAACTAGGGTAAGGCATCTTTTTTTCAACTGGTGGTGTCAGGCACCCGATTTATTTTAGTAGTTTGCTTCGTAGCTGTCCGCACGCGGCATCTATATCTGTTCCATGTTCTTGGCGGATTTTGCAATTTATTCCTCGCTTTTTCAACGTATCATAAAACGCAAGTACCGATTCCTGTTCGCTTCTTTGATATTGACTATGTTCATCGACAGGATTATACGGAATTAGGTTCACATATAACAGCTGTTTTAGATGAATCAGCAGATCTGCAAGCTGCTCGGCTTCTTCCTTATGATCATTTACATCCTTGAGCATAATATATTCAATCGTAATGCGTCTGTTGGTCTTTTCTATATAGTACTCAATTGACTTCATTAGTTTTTCGATGGGAATCGCCCGGTTTATTTTCATAATGCGCGAGCGAAGCTCGTTCGTTGGCGCGTGCAAAGAGATGGCTAGGTTTACCTGCGTTTGGGCATCAGCAAACTCATAAATTTTATCGGCGAGCCCACTCGTTGATACGGTAATATGTCTACCCGCAATCGCTAATCCTTTATCATCTTTGATTACCTTTAAAAAGTCTAACAGATTGTCAAAGTTATCAAATGGTTCACCAATCCCCATCACAACAACATGACTTATTTTTTCACCTTGCCCACTGTTATCGAGATGGAGTTGCACGTTCATAATCTGCTCGACAATTTCCCCACTCGATAAATCCCGGCTTTTAGCTATTAAGCCACTTGCACAAAAACTGCAGCCGATGTTGCAGCCCACTTGTGTTGTGACACAAACGGATAACCCATATTTTTGCCTCATCAAAACCGTTTCAATTAAGTTCCCATCCTGTAATTTGAACAAAAACTTTATCGTACCATCCGCTGATTCTTGTTTGATATGCTGTTGTAAGGTGTGGATGTTGAAATTGTCTGTTAGCGATTGAACACACTCTGGATTCACATTCGTCATGTCAGAGAATTCTGTAACACGCGCACGATAAAGCCCATCCCAGACCAGTGCGGCTCTAGACTTTTTATGACCATGCGCGATTAGCCAGGCTGTTAATTGTTCGATTGTTAATCCATATATGGACTCTTTATTCATATGTTCTCCCTCTTTTCAAAACTATAACTTTTACTTCTACAAAGCCCACAAAGAGCCATCATCCTCAGGTTAATCCTACATATATAAAGGGGTTAATTTTTGTTCATTAATATCCAATTTTCCCAACCAACACTTCAAGCGATATCTACTAAATATTCTGTAAATGTTAGCGTAGTTATTTCTTCGTTTCATTTCTTGATACATTATAACAAGAAACTACACTTTGGGCGAACCGTACTTATTACCATTAGATTTGAAAATATTGGCAATAACGAAAAAATACTGGATAGCCTTTAAAGACTATCCAGTAGAAAATATAAATTTAGGTAATTTGTGCGAACTAATTATTAAGATGACAAGCGGTGAAATGGTTTACTGAAACTTCCTTCCATAATGGAGTTGTTTCTGTACAAATATGCATTGCCTTAGGACAGCGTGTGTGAAAGCGGCAGCCGCTGGGAATATCCATTGGATTAGGTACGTCACCTTCTAATATAATCCGTTCACGGGTTCTTTCAACCTTGGGGTCTGGTATAGGAATTGCTGATAATAAGGCCTGTGAATAAGGGTGAAGAGGATTTTCATATAAATCCTCACTAGCGGCCAATTCTACTATAGACCCAAGGTACATGACTGCAATTCGATCACTGATATGTTTAACCATTGATAGATCATGAGCAATAAATAAATAAGTAAGCCCCTTTTTCTCCTGTAATTCTTGCATAAGATTGACAATTTGTGCTTGGATTGAAACATCTAAAGCCGCAATAGGCTCATCAGCAATAATAAATTCAGGTTCTACAGCTAGGGCACGTGCAATTCCAATCCGTTGCCTCTGCCCTCCACTAAATTCATGTGGATAACGATGCGCATGTTTTTTAGTTAACCCTACTGATTCCAGTAATTCATGAACTTTCGCTTCTTTTTCCATATTAGTAAGATGTGCTTCATGATTACCAATTCCCTCTGCTATAATTTCTAATACAGTCATCCTCGGGTTAAGCGATGAATAGGGATCTTGAAAGATCATTTGCATTTTCTTCTTCATTTTTTTTATCTCTATAGGCGACTTTTTTTGTACATCTTCTCCGTCAAAGATTACTTGACCCGAGGTAGCATTATATAGTTGAATAATAGTTCGCCCAATTGTCGATTTACCACATCCCGACTCCCCAACTAAACCAAGCGTTTCTCCTTTATAAATATTAAAAGATACATCGTCGACCGCTTTTAAAACTTTTCTTTTTCCAACACGGAAATATTTATTTAAGTTTTTAACTTCAATTAACTTTTCTTTTTCCTTCATCTATTGAACCCCCTACTCCACCTAGCCATTTTACTTGAGGTGCACGGTCATCTTCTAACCAACAGGAAACCCTATGCGTATCAGATATTTCCTTCATAGTTGGAGGAAAATTGTGACACACCTTCATAACATAAGGACATCGAGCTGCAAAAGGACATCCATTAGGTAATTGACCTAAGTCAGGTGGAGTTCCTGGAATTGGAATCAATTTAGTAGAACGAGAGGAATGTAACTTTGGCATCGATAAAAGTAATCCACGTGTATAAGGGTGTTTTGATTCGTAAAAAATCTCATCGATTGTTCCTGTTTCAATAATTTCTCCTGCATACATGACCGCCACTCGCTGAGCGATACTTGCGACTACACCCAAATCATGGGTAATAATAATAATCGCTGTTTCCGTCTTTTTTTGTAAATCTCTCATCAAGTCTAAGATTTGTGCTTGGATGGTTACATCAAGGGCAGTCGTAGGCTCATCAGCAATTAATACATTGGGATTACAGGCTAGTGCCATCGCAATAACTACTCTCTGTCTCATTCCTCCTGAAAACTGGTGCGGATAATTTTTCATTCGTTCCCTAGGGCTGGGAATGCCAACAAGTTCAAGCAGTTCTGTTGCTTTTTTAAACATTTCCTTTTTTCCGACCATTTGATGCTTCCTTAAACCTTCTATTATTTGTTTACCAATTGTCATGGTTGGATTTAGTGAAGTCATTGGGTCTTGAAAAATCATCGATATTTCTGAACCGCGTATTTTTTGTATTTCTTTATTGCTATATTTGAGTAAATCCTTTTTTTTATATAAAATTCTTCCCTGTTTAATCATCGTATTTTGTTTAGGGAGTAGTCCCATCAAGCTTTTTGCTGTCACTGATTTACCAGAACCTGATTCCCCAACAATAGCTAATGTTTCCCCTCTTCTTAACTCAAAACTCACTCCACGTACTGCTTTTATCTCACCATCATCTTCATGGGTCCTAAAGGAAACATGAAGATTATCTACCTTTAATATATAATCTTCCATTGTTGTCTCCATTCTTATTTCTTCATTCTAGGATCTAGTGCGTCACGCAGCCCATCGCCTAATAGGTTAAAGCTTATCATAATCCCACTTATTACAATTGCTGGAAATAGTAGTTTATAAGAAAAGAAGCGCATCGATTTATACCCATCCTCAATTAAAACACCTAATGATGCAATGGGCGGTTGTAACCCCAGTCCGATAAAACTTAAGAACGCTTCAAAGAAGATTGCTGTTGGTATCGTAAACATCAACGTTATGATGATCGATCCCATAACATTAGGTACCAAATGCTTCCAAATAATTTTCGCATTCGTTGTTCCCAACGTTCGTGCGGCCAGAATATATTCTTGCCCTTTGAGCTGTAATATTTGTCCGCGAACGACGCGTGCCATCCCTACCCATCCTGTGATAACCATGGCTAGGATGATCGAAGTTATTCCTGGTTCAAGAATAAGAATAAATAAAATAATAACAATCAAATTAGGAATGCCTATTAATACTTCAATAATACGCTGCATCGCATTATCCAACCGTCCGCCATAAAAAGCAGAAATGCCACCATACACGACACCAATGATTAAATCTAATAATGCCGCAACAATCCCGATAAATAATGAAATCTGAGTAGCCTTCCATGTCCGGGTCCAGAGATCACGTCCAAATTCATCTGTTCCAAACCAAAAGCTTTCGGTAATGTCTCTCGCTTCATATTGATCTTTCCCATTGACATCAAAGCCATCAAATCCTAGCCATTCTAAAGCTGTAGCTTTTGGTGGCAAGTTGGAACGAGCTAAGTCTTGTTCCATATATGAATGTTCACTTAGAAGAGGACCAATCAAGGCCATCATCGAAAATAAAAGGATTGTTATAAGTCCGATAAAAGCCCCTCTATTCTTTTTCAACCTTCTCCATGTCTCACGCCAAAACATGACTGGTGTACTTGCAAGTTCTTCACTTTCACCAGATTCCAATGGAGCATGTACAAATAAATCATCGGTAATTTCATCTTCTTGGGGTCGCATGGATTACGCACCACCCTTTAAACTAATGCGCGGATCTATTATTCCGTAAAGAATATCCACGATAAAGACAATACTGATAAATAACGCACTGTACATCAAAGTAACTCCCATAATGACACTATAATCATTTACTAATATAGACTTTGTAAATTGTTCCCCGAGACCAGGGACAGTAAAGATTTTTTCAATCACCAAGGTTCCTGTCATAATTGCTACAGCTAAGGGTCCTAGCATGGTGACAACAGGAATCATAGCGTTGCGGATGATGTGTTTATTAACCACATCTTTTTCACTTATCCCCTTTGCTCTCGCCGTTACAATGTAATCTTGCCCCAAAACTTCAAGCATTTCTGTTCTAATAAATCTAGCTACAGTAGCTATTACGGTCACTGATAATGCCAAAGACGGCATAATCGTATTTTCATACCCTTCCCATAATGCCACAGGTAACCAGCCTAGTTTAACACCGATAAAATATTGCAAAAGGGCGGCAAAAACGAAGGAAGGAATGGACATTCCTAATACAGCAATGGTCACAGAACCATAATCTAGAAGGGTATTATGATTTAGTGCAGAAATAATCCCTAGCGCCAAGCCAACTACCGCTCCGAATACAAGTGCCTGAAACCCAATTAGGAAAGATGGACCTATCCGTTGGACTAAAATTTCATTAACTGAACGTCCTTCATACTGAAAAGAAATCCCTAAATCGCCTTCCAGCAAACCGCCTATATACTTTACATATTGCATTGCCACGGGTTCATTCAGTCCATATTTTTCATTCATTAATGCTAATTGCTCTAAAGATAATTTTTCCGGACTTGTAAACGGTGTACCTGGAAGAAGTTGCATTAAAAAGAAGGTGATTGAAACAATAATAAACAATGTTAATACCATATAGAGTAGACGTTCTGCAACATACCCTTTCAAAGCCGCACCTCACTTTTCTTATATTTAACTAGTTAATCATTTCAAAAGGGAAAAAAGAGGTACAATGTTATACCTCTTTTTTCTGCTAGATTAATTACCTTCTATATTCGTCCACTTAAAGGAAAAATCGGGACCACTCGGGTGGCGTACTAACCCTTTGATATTAGTATGTTGTAAGACAGCCAAGCCTCGTTGAAATAGAGGAGCAATCGCCGCATCATCAAACAGCATCTTTTCAGCATCTAACATCATTTGATAACGCTTTGAGGAATCCTTTTCCGTGTTAATTTCACCTACAAGAGCATCATAATCAGTATTGGAATAATCCATACGATTTGCTGAACCACCCGTTACCCACATGCCGATATAGGTCATTGGATCAATATAGTCTGGTCCCCATGCCGAGATAACCATGTCATACTCTTTCGCTGATTCTAACTCATATCTTTGTTCAACAGGTACAAGCTTGATAGTTACAGATAGTTCAGGCAAGTTCGTTTCTATTTGGTTTTTCAAATACTCTGCTGTTTTATCATTTCCTTCAACAGCAGCTACTGTAAGGGTTATTGCTACAGAATCTTGACCTATCTCTTTTAAACCCTTTGCAAGGAACTCTTTTGCTTCTTTAATCGTGCCATGGTTTAAATCCCCATTTAATTCACGGTAGTCTTTACCATCTGGTGAAAAAGAGAAACCCTCTGGAACCAAACCGTATAAAGCTATTGAACCATTATTAAGAATGGTATCAACATGAGCCTTTTTATCCCAACTCATGTCAATCGCACGACGAATATTTTCATTTCCTAATGCTTTATGGTTATGGTTGAAGCGCAAAAAGAAAATTTCAGAATCTGCTAAAGCAATAAAGTTTTTGTCATCTTTATATTGATCTACTGTAGTTGAACTAAGATTAATAATATCAACTTTGTTGGTCTCATATAGATTTAACTGTGTTGCATCTTCTTTGACCACAAATACATTAACCTCTTTTAATTTCACAGCATCAGCATCCCAGTATTTAGGGTTTTTTTCATAGTTCCAACTCTCATCATGTTTCCATTCTGATAGGGTAAAGGGACCATTAAATAGTAATTCACTCGCTTCTAACGCGTACTTGTCACCATGGCTCTCAACAAATTTTTGGTTTTGGGGTAAGAAAGTAGGAAATGTTAAGTATTGTCCAAGCAGCGCTGTTGGTGCTACTAAAGTAACTTCAAGTGTCTTTTCATCAAGAGCCTTAACTCCCAACTCTTCAACGGACTTTTCTCCCTTTAAGATTTCCTTCGCATTAAGGATATTGGCCGTTTCAAACATGCTTGCATAATGCCCTGTCTCATTAAAAACTCTCTTCCATGCATAAACAAAGTCATCAGCAGTTACAGGACTACCGTTACTCCAATTTGCCTTACGTATTGTAAAGGTGTGTACTAATCCATCCTCACTAACTTGATCCTCACTGGCCATTGCAGGTTCTGGATTATGCTCTTGTCCTAAACGATATAAGCCTTCATTGATATTGGTAAGTACTGTAAAGGAGATATTATCATGTGCAAGAACAGAATCCATGGTTGGAATTTCAGATGCTTCTACCATATTTAAAACCTGCTTTGAAGTAGTGGTATCTTTATCTCCAGCTTTTGAGTCTGTCTCTTTTGATTCGTTAAAATTACAACCAGTGAGCAGTATACCAACTACTGCTAAAAACATAAATAAATTGATAAGTAATCTGATTTTCAAATGAAATCTCCCCTTTTTAAGATAGTGATAAAAACCAGTAAGATAAACTGCATCGATGGCCTTGTGTAAATTTGCATTGTTTAATTGATTGGAAAACAATAAACTATTGGTATGTAATAATTACCATTACTTTATTAGGAGTGATATCCAAATGTTTCGTTTGAATATATTTGTCATTTTGGGAACACTCTTTATATCCATCCTGTTCTCCTACTTTAACAACCCCTCTTTTAATCAACTAGTATGGATAAATACCCTTTTCAATTGCTCTCTGATTCTTATGATTATTGGAAGTACGATGCTTGTCATCCAAGGTGGGTTTTTCAATGCGATAATTAAAAGTTTTAAACTCTTTTTCCAAAAAACAAATCGAATTGAACTTGTAATCGAGGAAATTACGGGGAAACAGGAGAATTTAAATCCTTACAAATTAACATTCAAGTTAACTTTTCCATTCTTATTTTCTGGAAGCTTACTATTATTATTTTCCATTTTCTTTTCATGGAAATTTTACTAGTTTCTTAGTAATAATTGACCAGCTTGAAGGCGATTAGCTGAAAATTTGTTTGAAGTTGAATGTAGTTACTATTTTTTATTTTCATTGATACTCTACATTTTGCTCAGTGCATCATAATTTGAACTATTAACTCCATAAAAAAAGGTACCACCTTTCCACATCCTATAAAATGTTATTTCCACCATTAATAATCTAGCCTATTTACAGGAAGGTATTGGGATCACTTTTTTATCTTTCTAAACAAGAAAAGGTTATCCAATTAATGCTTCAAGTTTTCGCCTCCTTATCATCTATCACTTAAATACTTCATTAATAGTCGAACTATTAACAATTAACTAATTATTAGTATAATTTCCTAAACTTGTCAATCAAAAGTTGCTTTAATGACATCCTAATTCCTTCCAGGGATGATTGCTTCTCTGAAAAATTAGCAAGTTTTTTATCCATTAATTTTTATCAAACTACTGCAAACCCCATATAGAATCTTTTACAGTACAGAAGAGAATAAATTTATACAGAAAAAGGTGCCACCTAATGCTGGGTGTGGCACCTTCTTTTCTCCGTAAATCCTATCAACCTATGCTGGTGTCAGGTACCAGAACGTGCCATCAATTTAATCATACCTTCCACAAGAGTTGGAACTTCTGCAAATGCACTGTTTATATGCAGACGTTCTGTTCGTTTGTGGGCATCCTTGCCAAAAGGACCGATATTTAGGACTGGAGCTTGGAGCTTTTCCATGGCTTCAAACGGGATACTATAGCTCTCGCCCCATACCGGCATATTTGTTTTAAAAACTTTCCATCCTTTGCCTTCATCATGGTAATTAAGATAACTTAAGTCACAAATTCCATTAAAATAGTGAAGTTGTTTTACAGGTAGGTGAAATTTTTCAAATCCCTGCACTTTTAGGTAATCGATACATTTTGTAACGACTTCATCTGCCGAGGAATTAACCGGTGGATAAAAGGGCGGTGCATAAAGCAATACTATCGCTGGTGCCAACTCTTGGCATTGAATCATCAGCGTATCGGCGATCCGGAAAGACTTTTCCCGCTCATCCCATTCATTATTTTTAATTGTAGCTTCTTTCAAGGCATCGACATGATCGGTCCCATATTTTCGGATGGCATGTTTCACTAAATCCTCATAGCGCATCACACTAACATTACCGACAGGCTTTACAGATTGCTCCTGACAAATTCTCGCGTAGGTCTGATTGCAAGCGTGTGCAGCACTCCGTGCAACCACTTCAAAGATATCCATAATTTCCGCAGCACTTCTCTTCATTAAAAATACATTATATAAGGCTGCCGAGCGGTGTGGTGTTTGGGCAGAGTATTCCTGTTTCAAATCCTTTTGTTGGAGAGTGACCGGAAGTGGTGTCGTTTCCCCCCACAACTTTTCTTGAAATTCCGTGTTCCACTCCATCCGCTGTGTCAAAAACGATGCGATGTAGGGGCCAGTGATACCAGTAAGTGGCTCACCAACATGGGTCTCCTGTCCGAAAAAAAGGGCCGATGGCATAATTTTGCCCATTGATCCTGAATAGACATAAAAATTGCGATCACCTGGTTCTTGCGTAAACACTGGCTCGCCATTCAAGAATAGTGTATAAGTGAGATCATGCTTTTCTTTTATTTCTATTAATTTCGGTACGGCCGCACGCATACCTGACGAATTTACTTCCTCATCTGGGACAGTTAATAAGAGAAGATTAATTGTCCATTGTTCGACCGTTGCTTTTTCAATCAATCCCATATGCATAACAAGTCCCATTTTCATATCCATTGTTCCTCTGCCGAATAAATAGTCACCCGATTTAAGGTCTGTTTGGACATCGATTGGAAATTCGTCTATTCTTCCAAGCAATAATTTGGTTAATTCCTCTGGATGGCAGGAAAAATCTTCGAATTCTCCATATTCTTCAGTATTAACTGTATCAAAATGACTGATAAGGATGATGGTTTTCAATGCATCTGGATGTTTATATAAAGCGGTTAAGAAGCTACGACCCAAATCGGCATCGTAAAGGAGCAAATGATTAGGATATTCCTGAAAATAGTCCAAACTCTGTAGTTTTTCTTGCACCTTCAAAGGAAATTCACGCTCTCCTTTTGTGTGTGTCACGCTTTTCCAGCCCACAACATCAAACAATAACTTTCGAAGCGCATCTGGAGTCCCCCATCTCAACTGTTTCATCTACTCTAACTCCTTCACTTCATAAGAAATAGTGGGCACCCTGGTGCTTACTCTCTACATCTTTTTATCATGATAAATATTTCTTCAGCTTTTCCTTTGTTTCTTCATCGGCAAAACATGCTTCCACACTAGTATTGTAAATATTTTTATAATCATTAGCATTCATATTAAATTCTGTAAATATTATCTCACATTCATTCACCATAGTGGTATCTGATACTGTTCTGTTATCAGTATTTACGGTAACTTTTATCCCATCTTGGTAAAAATTAAAAATTGGATGTTCACTAAACTTATCCACGGCTTTTGTTTGAACGTTGCTTGTTGGGCACATTTCAAGGACAATTTGTTTTTGCTTTACAACGTTATATGCTTCAACACACTCCTTAATAAAGACGCCATGACCGATTCTTTCAGCTCCCAATAGTTCAACAGCTTCAAGTACATTTTTGCCTATTCCCGTTTCGCCTGCATGGATCGTTACTCTAAATCCATATTCTCTAGCTAAAGCAATTGGTTCGACGAATCGCCCGCAAAACCCATCCTCTTCTGATGCGCATAAGTCGATGGCGACCACACCTTTTCCAAGAAATTTCTTTCCCTTTTTGACAACCTCAAAAGCACTTTCCACAGACATGGTTCTCATACAAGACAGAATTAAATTTCCTTTTATATTATATTGATTTTCAGCATCGTTCATTCCCGCTATGACGCTTGTGATTATTTCGTCCACTTCTAAGCCACCTAGTGTGTGTAGCAATGGAGCAAAACGAACCTCCATATATTTCACATTTTCCCTTGCAGAATCCTCGAACAGTTCAAAGGTAATTCTTCTCAAGTTCGCCTTTGATTGCATGACCAAATTCGGAATGGCAAATTTCTCTAAATATTCATCAAGGGATTTACACTCTAATGGGGCAATGAGTTCGCTTTTAATTTCTTCAATCGTAAAAGAAGGGATACTAATGCCCTCACTCCTTGCAATATCAATGATCGTTTCAGGTCTAAGGCTACCATCTAGATGGCAGTGAAGTTCAATTTTAGGTAACTTGGCAAAATTCATGTCGGTGTTGTCCTCCCAATCCTACGTTAATATACTTGCAAAAAAAGGTAAAAAAAAATCCTGACTACGAAGAAAATACAAATACATGCATCTTCTTCGTAATCAGGAATTATTGGCTCCTGGTAGAGACCTCCAAACCATATCATTGGAGTTATACGAAAGTTTATATTTAGTTGCTTTTACAAAAGGATAATGAAGTTTATATTAATTGTCAAGTGGATTTCTCTTAAGAACAAAAGGCGCAAGCGCCCGTTTAGCGCTCGACAGGACTGGAGCGCTCCGACTAAGATAAAGGAAACACGAAAGCCGCGTTAGCGATTCAGGTGTTGACTTATCGTAGGGAGGAGAGCGAAGTACATTAGGAGCACGGGCTGCTGGAGCCGGATTCAGATAACTATTCAAGTTATCCACACTAAATTATTTAATAATTTCCTAAACAGTAAAAAAAGTGAAATAGAAGGACAAACCTCCCATTTCACTCATTTCCTTTTTAAGGATTAACCTTTGTGTTGAACACTTGCTTACCATCTTTATATTCTAAAACCGTTGCTGATTTAATTGGATTGTGGTTTTTATCAATTGTGATCACACCTGTAATAAGGGACAAATCTTTTGTTTTTTCTAGTGCCACTTTAATTTTTGCTGTATCCGTGCTGCCTGCACGCTTGATTGCGTCTGCTAGTAGATAGACAGTATCATAGCCAAGTGCATTAAAGGCATTAGGAGACTCACCGTTATACTTATCTTTGTATGTCGTTACAAACTTTTGAATCGTTTCATCTGGATCTTCAGAAGTGTAATGGTTCGTGATAAATGTATTGTTTAATGCATCCGCTCCTGCTAATTCCACCAACTTCGGTGAATCCCAGCCATCGGCACCCATTAATGGAACAGTAATACCCATTTCACGCGCTTGTTTTACAATCAAACCTACTTCTTCATAGTATCCTGGAATAAAAATGAATTCTGGATTTTTTGCCTTAATACGCGTTAAGGTTGCACGGAAGTCAGTGTCCTTCCCAACATATGCCTCTTCGGCAACGATTTTGCCGCCATCCTTTTTAAATGTCTCTTTAAATGAAGCCGCAAGACCTTTTGCATAATCACTGGCACTGTCAGCAAATATTGCTACATTTTTTACCTTTAATTCCTTTGACGCAAAGTTGGCTGCAACGATCCCTTGAAACGGATCAATAAAAGATGTCCGGAAAACGTATTCATTCAAATCTCCATTATCCGCCACGGTTACATTTGGACTTGTTCCAGATGGAGTTAGAAGAATTGTTTTTGTATCATTTGCGATTTGAGCCTGTGCCACAGTATTACCGCTCGTTGCTGCGCCTATAATCGCTGTTACTTTGTCCTGACTAGTTAACTTTATGGCACCGTTCGTAGCCTCTGCTGTTTCTGATTTATTGTCTGTTTTAATAATATCCAGCTTTTTACCATCGACCCCGCCATTTTTGTTAATCTCACTAACGGCAATGTCAATTCCTTTTTCGAGTGACTCCCCGTAAGATGCCACACCACCGGATAGCTCTAAGTTCACACCAATTTTGATTGTATCGCTTGTTTCTGAACTTTCTTTTGCTCCTGAACAACCGGCAAGTACTCCAGCCAACATTGCCGAAGCCATAAACATTTTAGCCCATTTCTTCTTCATAAAAATAAACCCCTCTCGATAACATTGTTTTTACAAAACGTAGATTGGTACTATATCTGACCAAGGTTAATTTTGTTTAATAGATAGTATTGTAAAACAATTTTCATGGTTCGTCTAGTATATTATTTATTTATTTAAATATTTCTGAAAAGTTCGTTTTATTGACATTTTTATTGCGATCTTATTGGAAAATATTAGATAAAGTTATCTTAATTTCCTTTTATTCTAAAATAAACACTATATTGAAATCGTAATGAAAGGTTTTCTTTTGGAATTGTCCTCGAAATTATAATTTCTGGTATAAGTTCTGACAAGCTTCACCACCTCCACCAAGTTAAACGAATCTTTCAAAATAAGTTTTAAGTCTTGTTAACATTAGAAATAGCAAAAAGGGGGACGGGGTTTAAACATGTGTTGCTATAAAAGCACTAGCTGGCCCACTAACACCCACCATTTTTTGCTATACTAATAAAAACAGTTGGATTTATTAAACTGTCAGCAAGAAAGGTTGTTATTATGAAAGTGAAGGTACTATTTATTGGAATGGGTTTTATCCTAGTTTTCTTTCTATTATTTTGGACATATAAATTAATGAATTCGAGAGCACATCAATTATTTGGAGGATTAACCGCACAGGTGGAGACAAATCAAAAAATGGTTGCTTTAACCTTTGATGATGGACCAACCAAAAATGTCGAGCAACTCTTGCCACTATTGGATAAATACCAGGCAAAGGCTACCTTTTTCCTGATTGGTAAAGAGATGGAGGACTACCCTGAGGTAGCTCAGAGGATTGTTGCCGCGGGACACCAAATTGGAAATCACACCTATTCACATCAGCGAATGGTGTTCAAAACACCTTCCTACATCAAAGAAGAAATTGAAAAAACAGATCAATTAATTCGGGAGGCTGGATATCAGGGTGAAATTGATGTCAGGCCACCAAATGGGAAAAAGCTTATTGGTTTGCCTTTTTACCTCAATAAACATAATCGGGACACAATCACATGGAATCTTGAACCAGACAGCTATTACACGTCCACTGCTGACAAAGTGAACTATGTAAAAGAGCAAATAAAACCTGGTTCAATTATCTTGCTACACCCCATGTATGATAAAACTGGCGAGGAACAAATAGCCATTGAAGGGATATTACAAGTGCTTTCAGATGAAGGATATACGTTTGTGACTGTTAATGAACTTCAGGGATTGGGGGTTCATTAATGATTGAAACCAATATATATGGTATTTTCCTTATGGAAACTATCGATGCACTTTATCTTCATTTTGATACTCTATATTATTTTATGAACATACTAACATAAAAATAGAAAAAGGCGTGATATAAGTTGGGAAATATTTCCAAAACCGGAAGTTTTGAAAGAATGAAATTACTAAATCAATCAACTGTTTTAAATATGATTCGATTAAGAGAACCGATTTCTAGAGCAGAAATCGCAAAAATAACACTGTTGACTCCACCAACTGTAAGTTCATTAGTTAGCGAATTAATAGAAAAAAATCTTATAACAGAGGAACAATCCACTAGTTCGAAGGTAGGTGGCAGAAAGCCTATCATGCTTAGGATTAACTACTCTGCCCATTATATAATCGGTGTATATGCAGCCGCTGAGGTTATTCGAGTCATTTTGACCACTATGGATGGGAAGATAGTCTCTGATAATAGTAAGGATATAACTGAACTCCCTTCTAAAACAGAATTTATTAACTTGATAATTGAGAACATCCATTTGGTTCTTAATAACACACATATAGAGAGAAATCTTATTCTAGGAATCGGTTTTGCTATGCATGGGTTGGTTGATCCTGATCATGGTTTGGCACTCTTTTCTCCTCACTTACACCTAGAGAATATACATATAAGGGATTTGTTAGAAAAAGAATTTAATATCCCTGTGATTGTCGAAAATGATGTTCGAGCATTAGCAATTGCTGAAAGCTGGTTTGGACAAGGTCAAGGGGTTACAAATTTTATCTGCCTTAGTGTTGGACTGGGTATTGGTTCAGGTATCTTTATTAATAATGAGATTTATAAAAGCTCTTTTAATACTGCAGGAGAAATAGGACATACCATCGTAGATGTTAATGGTCCACAATGCCAGTGTGGAAACAATGGCTGCTTAGAGGCCTATGCATCTGAATCCGCTATTCTTAACAAAGTAAAGAAAGAACTAAAAAATAATAAAGAAACAATCATCCAAGAATGGGTTACAGATGATAAGAATGACCTCTCAATAAAAATGGTATTTAAAGCTGCTAGGGAAGGGGATCAATTCGCTACATTAATTTTAGAAGAAACCGGTAATTCACTTGGATTAGCAGCAGCCAATATGATTAATATTCTTAAGCCTTCAAAACTGATATTAGAAGGATATATTTTCGAACAAGGAGATTTTGTTTTAGCTCCGCTCATAAAAATGATCGAGAAATATACATTTAAAAGTTCCCATGAAGAAATTACAGTTGTTTGTTCAAAATTAGGGAAAACCGGGATGGTTTTGGGAGCTGTGACATTAATTTTACGAAAATTGTTTAAAACCGGTGATTAATAATCTGCCGGTATCAATAAAGGAAAAAATATCAAAAAAGAAGAGTTGAATCATTATAAAATGATTCAACTCTTCTTTGATTAAAAACCTTAAATGAGTATTTTTTACTATTCGTTCGTAAATTTGTACTTTGTTATCGACTTATAAATCTCATCCTTTTCTAAAATTGCAGATGGGAAGTGAGGATGATTAAGTGAATCCGGCAGCCCTTGTGTTTCTAAACACAAACCTAGATACTTTCTTGATGTTACACCAAGAATGGAGAAATTGTTGGCCAACTGTGTGCCTGTATAAAGAACAACAGCAGGCTGATTCGTTTCCATTACAAGTCCTCGTCCGCTCTCTTCATCATATAGTTGTATCTCCTCATGCTGATTTTCTGCTAGAAGAAACGGATGATCGTATCCATTTCCGGCTAATACATTCTGCGGGTCACATGAAACTACGCCATCTTTGATTTTCCGCCCCATCTGAAAATCGAATACGCTATTTTCTGAAGGATGAATCTTTCCAGTTGGAATCAGTTCTCCATTAAGCTCGAGGAAACAATTGCTCTTTAAGGTTAATGTGTGATCGAGAATGTCTCTCTTTAGATTACCACTCAAATTAAAATAAGAATGATTGGTAACATTAACAACCGTTCGTTGATCACTTATTCCTTCATAGGAAATCTGAAGCTCATTATCGTTATTTAAGGTATACCTAACCTTCATTTTTAGGTTCCCAGGATATCCTTCTTCTCCATCTTTGCTTAAATACATAAATTCAAGAATTAATGAATCTTTTTTTTCTCTTATCTCTGTATTCCAGATCACCTTATCAAAACCTTGTAAACCTCCATGAAGATGATTGCCATTATTATTTTTTGCGAGGTTATACGTTGTACCATCTAATGTAAACTCCGCATTTTCAATCCTGCCTGCATGTCGGCCAACAACAGCACCGAAATAAGGGGAATGCTGCTGATATTCTTCAAGTGTGTCAAAGCCTAATACGACATTTTCAAACGTACCATTTTGATCTGGAACAAGAATTTTTGTGATGATACAGCCGTAATCGATACTGGTTACTTCCATGCCTTGATTGTTTACCATCGTATAGGCAGTAACCGTTTGTCCATTCAGTTCCGCATATTTCTCTTGGAACACTTTCATCTTTATAAACTCCTATCGTTTATAAGGTATTTGTAAAACTGTGAAATGCATGGTAAACGGACTTAGGGTTTCACAATAATTGAATGCCACGTATCATTGATTTCTCTTATTTTCGATAACTCACACTTCGGTTCTCTGTCATATGACAATAATCCGTTAATCTCTTGTTCTACATCTGTTAACTGCGTATAACAGTAGCCATGTAGACCTTTAGAAGCATATACCGCTTCCATTATTCTCCGATAATCCTCAATAAAATCTGCCTCATTTTTCACAGATGTATATCCCCACCCGCTGTCTTCACCTACTTTGAATCCAATACCGCCAAACTCTGTTAACAATATCGGTTCACCTTTGTGCTCAAATCCATCAGCATAAATTCCACGGTTTGCTGGTTGGGAACTGAGAAGCGATTCTTTTGTAGCTAAGGTTTCTTTAAATTCTACATATTTTGATTTTTCATCGTTTGTTCCATGATTATAATTATGAATGGCACAAATATCTGTTTCCGTAAGTTCCCACCCATCATTCGATATAACTAAACGAGTCGGATCTAGTGAATGGATAAGATGGTACATCGCTAAAGAATGATGCTGCTGCTGTTTGTTGCCTTTAATGAAAGGTACTCCCCAGCTTTCGTTCACGGGGACCCAAGCTACTAAAGATGGATGATTATAATCCCGGTCAATAATTTCAATCCATTCTTTTGTTAATCTTGCAGCAGCATCCTCACTATAAGATGGTGAGGACGCACATTCACCCCAAACCAAGAAACCTAATTTATCTGCCCAATAAAGGAAACGCGGGTCCTCTACTTTTTGATGCTTTCTGCAGCCGTTAAA